>CANHPI010000180.1 GCA_947462425.1 Bacteroidota bacterium | reverse complement strand
TATAATTGTTTAGGACATTTAATGCTTAAATCGATCAAATATAGTTAATATATAAATGAGGCGATTACTTCTTAATATAAAATTTTAGAAATCCTGTTTCATTATCATCAATAAATTGATAAGACGAAGGGATTTTATTTTTAAAGGTATAATACGTTACCAATTTAGTTCCTTTATTGCATTCATTGAGTTTCATCATTAAATCCGCATGATATTTTTTGTATTCAGATAATGATACTTTGGAGGTTTCATCTAAAATACAAGTTTCATCAAAATGTTCATGAAACGAATTAAAGAAATAAATGCCATTAAATTTTTTAAAGTCTATAGTTGTAAAGTCGTTATTAATAAAATGAGCATTTTTTAATTTATAATTTCTTTTAATTTTATTAGAAAGATTGGTTAATTTTTTTCGTTTTTCAACGCCATAAAAATGTGCATTCGTAACACTTGATCCAATACAACAAAATTTACCAACACCCGAACCAATATCTAAAATTTTATCTGTTGGGTTATCTACTAATAATTTAGCAGCTTTAATAGCAATGTTTACAGGTGTAAAATGTCTTGCAGAATGCTCTTGATACAACTTTGGGTAAATCTCATCAAATTTAGAATTGGAAGGATATTTTTTTTGCTTTAACAGATCAAAAACCATACTGTAAATTTACACTTATTATATAGGTAAATACAGATTAAAGCACTATACATACAAAATAAATATTAACCCTGTTTGTTTCAATAGTCAATCAATTGCTATTCCTAAATATATAATCAATATCTTAGCTCTATGAATAAACGAACAGAGCAAATTAAAAGTATTAGACCTACTATAGAAGTTGATAATTCAAAATCAACCGACTTTGAAATTTTTCAAAGTATTACTTTAAGACCTATACTAAAATTTCAAAATGATGTAATTATAGCATTAGTCAATAATCATTTAGCTGAACATAAAATTGTAGTAAAAAACTTAACCGATCATAAAAAAACGGAACGCATTCACGAAATAGTTAAAGCTAATTTACAATTGAAGCAACTATTTACCGGAATTGTGATTGGCTATTTTACAGATGAGGAACTTGCCTTTTATCTCGAAAACAAAAAAGAAGTAGTAAAACGTATCATCACGATGTTATTGGAAAGAGTTTGTACACAATTGCCAAGTCTTAATTTTTAAGCACAGATAAAGACTTAATTCATTAAATAATTTAAACTGTTTGCGCTAATACGTATGCAGTTTTTTTTATCTTTTTTTAGGATTCAGTAACTATTTTACAAAACCATCCGTAAAATAGCTATGGCAACTTTATCTGAAAACTGGCTAACTGAAGACTTGATGGACTTTGAATACAAAAAGTACCTCGTTTTAGGGTATTTACAAAATGTAGAAACACATTTTAATGAGCATAAATTGTATCCTGATTTTGCAGAATTAATAGCACATTATAAAAACCTCATTCTACTTAAAAACAACACAGCTATTTTAGAAAATAATTTTAGAAAAAGTTTAATCGGTATTGACTACGCTAACTTAAAATTAAAATACCATTCGGTTATTGATGACGAATCTTTAAATGAACTCAAACAAATTATTTCATTTTGTGAACCGCTTTTTGAAACCGAATTAGGTAAAGGAAAAATCATTTTTGATTTTGCGGAGCAACATATACTTTCAGATCATATTGGCATCCTGCCGCTTTATAAAACAGAAGGGTATTTTATTTTACACCCCTATCAATCTAAACAAGTAATAGTATACAATTATAGTTTTTCGAAAATAAATTTATTACAACAAGAGGTTTATGGACTTGATTGTTCTTATTTTTCAACTTATACCTTGTCGTTATCTAAGCCAGTAGATAAATTAAAGTTAGATATTATTCAGCAAAATCCTACTTTACCGAATCCGGCAGTATACTTGTTTAAAGCAAAGACTGAACTTCCAAAAGATGAAACGTTTTTACCAATAGCTAAACGCTTATTGTATAAAAAATTAGCGGCTTTATTAATTGTCATTCTTAACTTGTTTCAGAATATGTAATACCGTGAAACAAGTTCAGTGTAATCTTAATTTTTTTTCGGAATTCGCACAAGTGTTTCTAATAAAAAGCCCCAATATTTTTGTACAGAACTTATTTGAACACATTCATCAGGCGAATGCGCTCCTCTGATATTTGGACCAAAAGAAATCATTTGCATCTCAGGATAATTAGTTCCTAAAATACCGCACTCTAAACCAGCGTGACAAGCACTTACCTTTGCTTCGGTATTATAACGTTCTTTATATAAATCGCTCATCAATTTTACAATTGGCGATGATGGTTTTGGTGTCCAGCCTGGGTATGAACCTGCAGCGGAAATTTCGGCACCTAATAATTCAAATACAGAAGTAATAGCATGTTGTAAATCAATTTTCTCAGAATCAACTGAACTACGAGTTAAACATTGTATTTGGTAAGTACCATCTTTAACCATAACACGTGCTATGTTATTAGATGTTTGAACCAAACCTGCAATATCAGGACTCATACGGTAAATACCATAAGGACAAGCATAAATACTACGTAACAATTTATATTGAAAGTCTTTATTAAAAACATGCGCTTGCATTTCTGTATCTTCAATTGTAACTACTAATTTAGGATCAGTTGTATTATGCTCTGCCTTAATAGTTATTTCGAAATTTTGAATTTGTTTTTTAAGAGCTTCCTTATTATTTTCCGAAACTGTTATTACAGAAACTGATTCACGAGGAATGGCGTTTCTTAAACTTCCGCCATCAACAGATGAAATTTCAATAGCTAAGTCATTACTTAAGTTAAGCAATAAACGATTCATTAATTTATTAGCGTTTCCTCTTCCTCTGTGAATGTCCATTCCTGAATGCCCTCCTGTTAAGCCTTTAATAGTTACACGAAATGCCGATGAGTTTTTAGATGCCTCAGTTGCATATTTTCCAGTAGCTGTTACATCAATGCCACCAGCGCAACCTATTGTTAATTCATCATCATCTTCAGTATCTAAATTCAACATGATCTCACCATCCAACAAACCACCTTTTAATGCCAAAGCACCAGTCATTCCAGTTTCTTCATCAATAGTAAATAATGCCTCAATGGCAGGATGCGGAATTGTTGTTGACTCTAACAAAGCCATGATAGACGCAACACCGATACCGTTATCAGCCCCTAATGTTGTTCCATTTGCTTTTACCCAATCACCTTCTACAAACATTTCAATTCCTTGTGTATTGAAATCAAAATTAGTAGCAGCATTTTTTTGATGCACCATATCCAAATGACTTTGTAACACAATGGTTATTCTATCTTCCATACCTTTTGTTGCAGGCTTTTTAATAATCACATTTCCAACTTCATCAACGATTGTTGGTAATCCTAATTTTTCTCCAAATGCTTTAGCAAAAGCAATCACGCGTTCTTCTTTTTTTGATGGTCGGGGCACTGCATTTAAATCTGCAAAGTTATTCCACATAGCTGTGGGCTCTAGTTTTCTGATAGCTTCGTTCATAGTAGTGGGTTTTGTAAATTTCGAGCTATAAATATAGAATTTCTTTTCTATTTTTTTGAAGACATTTTATAGCCAATTTTGGCTATTGGCTTTGTCACGCTATAGCCTGATTCTTTCTTTTCTGCGGGTTAATATAAACAACGAAAATACAAAACTCAAAACTAACAAGCCGCAAAAAATAATTAATAGTACTCCAAGTAATGCGCGCACGATTAAATATAGTCAAAAAACACTTGTTACACCAAGTCGAAACAGCGTTTTACACAGTGTTCATTTTTAAAGACTTTGATCTGTTTAGTTTTACCATATAATCCATTAAACCTAACATCATGAAATTATTTAACAACAAAAAGAGTAAGTTAGCATATTTAATGTCTAATTTATTGAGTATGTATGCGTTTAGTAGCTACTCACAAATTACAGCCTCATTAGTAGATTTTGATGCTTACCAAAATTTAGTAAGTGAAGTAAAAGATCACCGAAAAAATCATCTAATAAATGCAGAAGAATTTATTGCAACTAGCAAAGAAGAAAAAGTTATCATTCTCGACACGCGTTCCGACTCCATGTATATGGCTGCACACGTAAAAGGAGCGATTCATTTAAATTTTTCTGATTTTACGCAGGATAACCTCGCAAAAGTAATTCCATCGCCCGACTATAAAGTGTTGATTTACTGCAACAACAATTTTGAAAGTAAGCCCCTAGCTTTAAATTTACCAAGTATAGACCTGAGTCGGTATTTTGTAACTAAAATATCAAGGCCAATAGATATTAATCCTGCTTTATTTCGGAAGAAGAAAATAGTAAGACCAAAACAAAAAGCTAAATCGGGACCAAATTCATTTAATGAAATGATAACGGAAGATTTTCCTGTTAACTCAAAACCTATTACGTTAGCGCTTAACATTCCCACTTACATTAATCTTTATGGTTATGGTTACCGCAACATTTACGAACTCTCTGAACTTGTTAATACCAATAGTCAAATGCTTGAGTTTGAAGGAACGGCTATAACTAATGCTATCAGAATTATCAAAAACGAATAAATAACTTATTTGAAATAAAAAAGCTTAACGATTTTAATTGTTGGGCTTTTACGTCCTCAATCTAGCCGCAACTCTTTATTATCAGTAAGCTCAAATTTTTCCATTTGTTTACGCGTTATTTAGACCCGAAAGGTTTTAGAAACCTTTCGGGTCTTGTTTACCGAACAAAGTAAAGTAATTTTATAGCAAGAGGTTGATATAAAGTGTAGCATTATATAAAACCTTATTATCGCAAATGGAGATTTTTATTTGTTCCATATTTAAATTAAAATTTAAATATGCGGATTATAAATCTGCGCTACATGTTGTCATTTGTCGGGAAATTAATTAAAATCTAAAAAATCTAAATTAAAATCATAAAAAGTAAAAATAAAAGTAAAAATAATAGTAGGAGTCCAAAAATTATTGATCCAATAATAATACCAGTTAAGGCCATGCCTTTTCCTTTAAATTGTGTTGGATTTTCCTTTATTTTCTTTAATGCTATGGCGCCAAATATTAGTCCTAATAGAACACCAATACCATATAAAAAGATACCAGCGGTACTGCAAATTAATGCTGCAACTGCTAAAGGATGGTATGTACTTTTAGAAGTATCTGGTTTGTTGTTAAAGGTTGTGTTTTTTTTATTTTCAATAATTTCGTTGGTGCCGTTTGAGTATTGAATCATTAAAACTTCATTTTTATCAACGGTATAAATCGGGCCATTTAAATTATCACATTTTTTGTATTTAATTTCTGATATGCCAATCTCAGAAACAATACATTTTATCTCCTTACCATTTCGCATAATTATATTATCACAATTATCCGTTAATTTTTGGGAATTTATTGTTGGTGTTTTATCAATAAACAGAGCAGGTTCTATACTATTATTAGTTGATGCTAAAATCTTATTTGAAGGATTGCTATTGATTGATACAACTTTAATCGCTTCCTTAATAGTTGAATCTTTTTCTACTGCGCTAGTCTTTGAATGTACTTTAGTTTCAACTTTAGATTTTTTATAAGAAATATCGTAACCTGATAAATATCTCCTTTTGTTCACTGAACAAGCACTTATCATTATTATTAAGATGAATGGAATTATTTTTTTAAAAAGATTTTTCATTACGTTATTTATTTGTAATCAAATGTAAATAAAAAACAACGTAATGATAAATATGTGATTGTAGCCTTGGATGCTATTTGTAAATATTTTGATATTTCATTATCAAAATTCTTCATGCAAATCAATAATAGTAAATAAAAAAGGCTTCTCTAAAATTTCAGAGAAGCCTTTTTTCAGGGTTAAACTTTATTATTTTGAATGTCTCCTTCGACTACGCTCAGGATGACATTGGTTCATTTTATGAGCCGCAGGCTTCACAAGCATCTGGATTATCTAAACTGCAAGATAATTGTGCTTGTTGTTCTTCAAAAGTTAACAGTTGTGTTTGTCCGCGTTCTACTAATAAAGCATCTTCGTTTCCTAACACTGGGATAGACAATGCCGCTTGGTCAACCGTAAATTTAATAGCATCTGCGGCTGCTTTTGTACGTAAGTAGTACATACCTGTTTTTAATCCTTTTTTCCAAGCATAAAAATGTGCTGAAGATAATTTAGCAAAGTTAGC
>CANHPI010000179.1 GCA_947462425.1 Bacteroidota bacterium | reverse complement strand
TAATCCATCCTTAACACTATAATTACTAATTCGACCTTTCATTTTATCAATTACACTTAAACCATCAATAGTTCCAATAGTAATTAAATGAAACTGATCCTCTATAATGGCGTTAACATAATGGTTAGCCAATCCATTTTTAGGAGAATAATTTTTAAATATTTTTCCATTAAATTCACTTGCTCCGCCGTAACCGCCACTCCATAAATTACCTTTACTATCCTGAAACATAGCAAAAATTTGAACGTAGGGTAAGCCGCTTTCAACAGAATAGTTTTTAAAATTATATTGTTGCGGAAAATATTTTAACGGAAAGAAAATTCCGAGAATTAGCAGACTAAAATAATATGTTATTAAATACTTCCTCATAAAGTTGCATCACTAATTTAGGAATTTAATAATTAGTTTATAAATAACTTTTTGTAAGTGGTTATTTTGAAGCCATAACTGGAAAATTAAGAACCAAAAAATACACAGTTTTTCTATTAAAATTCTTTTTTTAAAAGCACGTATATGGTTCAAAATAATTTGATTGAAATCAAGCGCAGTCAAACACACTGATAATCAATTAATTATTTAGTAAAATTTATAGTTTTGTAACGTGTATTTTTTGTATTTTCGTTAGCTTAAATTTAAACACACTATGTTAACGTTCCTGAAGAAATTTTTTGGTACAAAATCTGAAAAAGATATTAAAACGATTCAACCTCAAGTTGATCAAATATTAGAAATTTATCCTACACTTGCAAAATTATCAAATGATGAATTGCGTGCAAAGGTAGATGCTCTTAAACAAAAAATACAAGATGCTATAAAATCTGAGCAAACACAAGTTAATACTATTAAAGCTCGTGTTGAAACAGAATTTGACATGGATATTGATGCTAAGGAAGCACTTTATAAAGAAGTTGATGAACTTGAAAAAGAAATAACAGGAAAAATTGAAGAAGTTTTAAATGAAATTTTACCCGAAGCTTACGCTATTTTAAAAGATACTTCGCGCCGTTTTTCTGAAAATGAAGAATTGGTTGTTACAGCAAATGACTTTGATTCTAAAATATCCAAAACTCAAAAAAATATTGAGATTCGTGGCACACAAGCTGCATGGAAAAACAAATGGACAGCCGCAGGCGTTGATGTACTTTGGAATATGGTACATTATGATGTACAATTAATTGGCGGCGCTGTTTTACATTCGGGTAAAATATCTGAAATGGCAACAGGCGAAGGTAAAACATTAGTATCTACCTTACCTGTATTTTTAAATGCGCTATCCGGAAGAGGTGTTCATGTTGTAACAGTAAATAATTATTTAGCAAAACGTGATAGTGAGTGGAATGCCCCATTGTTTCAATTTCACGGATTAAGTGTTGATTGTATTGATAAACATGAACCAAATACAGAAAATAGACGTCAAGCTTATTTAGCAGATATTACTTACGGAACAAATAACGAATTTGGTTTTGATTATCTTCGTGATAACATGGCGCGCGAAGTTTCTGATTTAGTTCAACGTAAACATAATTTCGCTATTGTGGATGAGGTCGATTCAGTATTAATTGATGATGCTCGAACACCGCTAATTATTTCTGGTCCAACTCCAACGGGAGACATACATGAGTTTATGGAATTTAAACCTCGAGTAGAAAAATTATTGGCAGCTCAAAAGTCATTTGTTCAATTATGTTTAACTGATTCAAAACGTTTATTTGCTGAAGGAAATGAGAAAGAAGCTGGCATAGCTTTATTGCGTGCTTACAGAGGATTACCTAAAAACGGAGCCTTAATAAAATTTTTAAGTGAGCCCGGTGTAAAAGCTCTACAGCAAAAAACAGAAAACTATTATATGCAAGACCAACAAAAGGAAATGCATAAAATTGATGTGGATTTATTTTTTGTAATAGACGAAAAAAATAATTCCGTTGATTTAACTGAAAAAGGAATTGATTTAATTACAGGAACAACTGATGATCCTGATTTCTTTATTATACCAAACGTTGGTGGCGAAATTGCTGATCTTGAGAAAAAAACATTTGCTGACCCTAAAGAAAAAATATTATTAAAGGAATCATTGATGCGTGATTTTAGTGTGAAAAGTGAACGTATTCATACTGTAAATCAATTGCTAAAAGCATACTCTTTGTTTGAAATTGATCAGGAGTATGTAATTGCTGAAGGGCAAATTAAAATTGTTGACGAGCAAACTGGCCGTATTATGGAAGGCCGCCGTTATAGCGATGGATTACACCAAGCGTTAGAGGCCAAAGAAAATGTGAAAATTGAAGCGGCTACTCAAACTTATGCCACTATTACCTTGCAAAATTACTTTCGTATGTATAACAAGTTGGCCGGCATGACTGGTACAGCTGAAACTGAAGCTAACGAATTTTGGGATATTTATAAATTAGATGTTGTAGTTATTCCTACTAACAAAGCAATTTCTCGTAAGGATGAACAAGATTTAGTTTACAAAACAAAGCGTGAAAAATATAATGCCGTTATTGAAGAAACAGCCAAATTAGTTGCTGCGGGTCGCCCTGTATTGGTTGGTACAACTAGTGTTGAAATTTCTGAATTACTAAGTAGAATGCTTAAATTAAGAGGAATTAAACATAACGTTTTAAATGCTAAGCTTCATCAAAAAGAAGCAGATATAGTAGCTGAAGCTGGTCAAGCAGGAACAGTAACAATTGCCACAAATATGGCAGGCCGTGGTACCGATATTAAATTAGGTGCCGGCGTTAAAGAGGCAGGTGGTTTAGCTATTATTGGTACAGAACGCCATGAATCTCGTCGTGTTGATAGGCAGTTACGTGGTCGTGCAGGTCGTCAGGGAGATCCGGGAAGTTCGCAGTTTTTTGTATCACTTGAAGATAATTTAATGCGCTTATTTGGTAGTGAGCGAATTGCAAGTTTAATGGATAGAATGGGATTACAAGAGGGTGAAGTGATTCAACATTCTATGATTTCAAAATCAATTGAACGTGCTCAGAAAAAAGTTGAAGAAAATCATTTTGGAACTCGTAAACGTTTAATTGAATATGATGATGTAATGAATGCGCAACGTGATGTTGTTTATAAACGAAGACGTAATGCTTTAAACGGAGATAGAATTAGTATTGATATTGCAAATATGATTTACGAGGTATCTGAAAGTATTGTTACTGAATTTCATGTTTTAAAAGATTATGATGGATTTACGTTTGATTGTATTAAAAACTTTGGAATTGAATCTCCATTTGATGAAAAAGAATTCAGAAGCGGAAAAGAAGATGATTTAATTCAACGCTTATTTGAAACAGCCGAACATCATTACAGAAAAAAATCTACTGAAATTGCGGAGATGGTTTTACCAGTTGTAAAAGATGTTTATACAAATCCAAATAATAATTTCGAAAATATAGTTACTCCTTTTACAGATGGTATTCGTGCTATTCAGGTAATGGCTAACTTAAAAAAATCTTTCGAAACCAATGGTCGAGAGTTAGTATCTGTATTTGAAAAAACAGTTATTTTAGCAATGATTGATGATTCATGGAAGGAACATTTAAGAGAAATGGACGACCTAAAACAATCTGTTCAAAATGCCTCTTTAGAGCAAAAAGATCCTTTAGTAGTATATAAGTTGGAGTCTTTTAATTTGTTTAGAGAAATGATTGCTAAAACAAGTAAAGACATTATTTCATTTTTGATGAAAGGTGGTTTACCAATCGAAGAAAATAATAATCATAAACCTCAATTACAAAAAGCACGATTTACACAGGAGCCAGTTCAGCAAAAACCAAAAGAGAAATTAGTTGAAAGCAGAAGTGAAGAAGATGCTCAAGAACAAAAAGAACCTCAAAAACCAAAGCAAATACCTGTTCGTGTAGAACAAAAAATAGGAAGAAATGATCCTTGTCCTTGTGGTAGCGGCAAAAAATACAAAAGTTGCCACGGAGTTGGAGTAGCATAATTTAAAAGCCGCTAAATTGTTTAGCGGCTTTTTTGTATACTATAAAATGTAATTTAATAATACTTTTTTTGAAAATTATTACTACAAAAAAACTCCCTTAGTAATACTAAGGGAGTTTTTTTATGAATAACAATGTAAATTATTTGGTAGCGTACATAACATCTTTTACTGCCTTAACAGTACGAGTAACATTTGGTAATGATGCTTCAATTAATGTAGGAGCATAAGGCAGTGGAACATCTGCTGTTGTAATCCGGCGAATAGGTGCATCTAAATAATCAAACGCGTCTTTCTGAACTCTAAAAGCAATTTCGCTTGAAATACTTGCTAAAGGCCAAGCTTCTTCAACTATAACTAAACGATTCGTCTTTTTAACGGAATTAATAACCGTATCATAATCAATAGGTCTAACAGATCTTAAATCAACTACCTCAGCACTTATTCCTTCTTTTTCTAATTCGGCTGCAGCTGCTAAAGCAACTTTCATAATTTTACCAAAAGAAACAATCGTTACATCAGTTCCTTGTCTTTTAATGTCGGCTACTCCAATAGGAATAATATATTCTCCTTCAGGAATTTCACATTTGTCTCCATACATCTGCTCACTTTCCATAAAAATAACTGGATCGTTATCTCTGATAGCTGATTTTAATAAACCCTTTGCATCATATCCATTTGATGGAACAACTACTTTTAAACCCGGACAATTAGCAAACCAGTTTTCAAAAGCTTGAGAATGCTGAGAACTTAACATCCCTGCACTTGCCGTTGGTCCCCTAAATACTATTGGGCAATTATATTGACCACCACTCATACTTAAAAATTTAGCTGCCGCATTAATTACCTGATCAATTGCAACCAAAGAAAAATTAAAGGTCATAAACTCAATAATTGGTCGTAAACCATTAACTGCCGCACCTACTCCAATACCAGCAAAACCAAGTTCTGCAATTGGTGTATCTATAACACGCTTAGGACCAAACTCAGCTAACATTCCTTTACTAACTTTATAAGCCCCATTATATTCTGCTACTTCTTCGCCCATTAAAAAAATGGTCTCATCACGGCGCATTTCCTCATTCATTGCTTCGCGAAGTGCTTCTCTAAATTCTACTGTTTTCATAGTTGGATATTTATTGTTTTTTATCCCGATAACTATCGGAAGTCATATGGTTTAGCAAGGTTATTTTCTCCCAAGAGCTATCGGGATGTGTTTGTTCTGATGGCAACATGGCTAATTCATAATAATATTAATGTTCAAATGTAAACAAAATCGAATGTAATTAAAAGAGATTAAGAAATTATACTAATATTCTAAAAAACGGAAAAGATGTCTTAAAATATCTCAGATTTTCCTTAGTAAAACATTCGCTGCTAGAGTTTTAAAGATTTAAAAAAACAAAATACAAATTTGAGTGTTTATCTATTGATTTACGCCCATATTTTTATAAATTTGCTAACCTTTAAAAAAAATAAATACAATGAAAATATTAGTTCCTATTAGTAATGTTCCTGATACAACCACTAAAATAGCATTTACCAATGGAGACACTGAGTTTAATACTGCAGGTGTTCAATTTATTATTAATCCATACGACGAATGGTATGCTTTAGTTCGCGCATTAGAATTAAAAGAAGCCGGGAAAGCAGAAAAAGTTACTGTTATACATGTTGGCTTAGCAGAAAGTGATGCTACTATTCGTAAAGCTTTTGCATTAGGTGCTGATGATGGCGTGCGTATTGATGCTGAAGGACCAGATGCTTATTTTGTTGCGGAACAAATTTCTAGGTACGCTCAAGAAAATGGTTATGAATTAATTATGGCAGGTAAGGAAACAATCAGTTACAATGGTTCTTCTGTTGGTGCTATGATTGCAGGTTTTATGGATTTACCATTAATTTCTTTAGCTACTAAATTTGAATTAGAAGGTAATAATGCAACTGTTGAACACGATGTAGATGGCGGAACTCAAATAGTGGAAGCTGAATTACCTTTAGTGATTTCTTGCTCAAAAGGAATGGCAGAACAACGTATTCCAAATATGAAAGGGATTATGAGTGCGCGTACTAAACCCTTAACTGTTATTGCTGCAAGTGCTTCAGACAAGCTAACAAACATAAAATCTTACACATTATCAGCAGGAAGAACAACTTGTAAAATGATTGAAGAAGATCATATAGATGAGTTAGTAAACTTACTACATACTGAGGCGAAAGTTATTTAAAAAGTTATTCGATATGAGTTATTAGTTGTT
>CANHPI010000178.1 GCA_947462425.1 Bacteroidota bacterium | reverse complement strand
GCAGTAGCTTATTCTATTGATAAATTGCAAGATCGCGGTAAGTTTTTTGTTGAAGCCGGAGACGAAATATACCCAGGTATGGTTATTGGTGAGCATATTCGTCCTGATGATTTAGTAGTAAATATTTGTACTGAAAAACAATTAACTAATATGCGTGCTTCTGGAACAGATGAAAAAATGCGTATTGTTCCAAAAATCAATTTCAGTTTAGAAGAAGCAATGGAATATATTCAAGGTGATGAATATGTTGAAATTACTCCATCATTTATTCGTTTGCGTAAAATCTATTTAGAAGAAAACGAGCGTAAACGTTTAGGTAAAACATTACTAGCTAAATAATTTATCGCTTCAAGCGTAATTAAATAGTGTTTATATATTAAAGGCAAAGAACGTGTTTCTTTGCCTTTTTTTGTTTCATTTTTGGACCTGCCAGCACAAAGAGACCGCGCTGTCAGGTTACGCTAGGATACGGCCAAGGTCTTTTTATTTTACATAAAGTAAATTTTTAAAGCTAACTATTTTTACAACCTCGTTAGAAAAAATAATAAGTAAAAAAATTTACATATTAAAAAAGGACAGCACAACATATATCCCTTAAAATTAAGATATTTACAATCTAATAAAATAGCATGAAACCTAGTTACGAAGAAATATATATGGAGTTAGCTGAAAAGCTTGCTTTACGATCACATTGTGTAAAAGCACAAGTAGGAGCTGTTTTAACAAAGGATACGAGAATTGTATCTTTAGGTTATAACGGTCCACCCGCAGGAACGCATAATTGCGATATTGAATGGCCAGAACATGGCTGCCCAAGAGATAGTAAGGGAAGTTGCTCTTTAGCGTTGCATGCAGAGCAAAATGCCATACTTTACGCTGTAAAAAATAATACGTCCATTGAAGGATCTACATTATACGTAACGCTATCACCCTGCATAGCTTGTGCCAGAGTAATTTTTTCGATGGGAATAAAAAAAGTTTATTTTAAAAACAGTTACGCTGAATATAAAAAAATTCCGTCGGATGAGGGAGTAGATTTTTTAAGAAAGTTTGGAGTAGAAGTTATAAGATATTTAGGTTAGTATAAGTTAGTAGAACGTTATATAATTATTAAAAACGATATATGTTTATCAAATTAATTACACTTTTTTTAGCTTTACTGTTTTCTCAAAGCTTTTGTTTGGCGCAGGAAAGCGGAGGTAAATCCGATTCCCCTAAAAAAGATCAATCATTAAAGAGTAAACGTAAACTTGCCAAGGCAGATAGAAAAAAATGGAAAGAAGACAGAAGAAATAAACGTGCTGAGGAAAAAAAAATACGTGATTACCATAAACGAATTCAAACAAAAGAAGTTCGCAAACGGATGAAACGAAATAAAGGAAAAGCAATAAGAAATAACACACATCAACGTGATCCTTTTTTTCAACGTCTGTTTCAGAAAAAAAGAGGAAAAGGATCTAAAAACACTAAAGAAAAAACATCAAATGTGAAGCAGTATTGATGAAGGACAAACTATTAGCCAATAAATTATGCTTTTGCGTTGAATCAATCTACTAAATTTTACTTTAAACCACTTATTGCCTAAAGCCTACCACTTATCAAAAATTCACCCCCATTTAACAGAACAATTTGACTCAAAGTTAATTAATTTATAATTTCGTGTTAATTCTTGTTAAGTTTTAATACCCTTTAACACTAAATATTTGCAAAATAACAACCACATAATCAGATTATTACGAAAAAACACTAAAAAAATTTGCTCTAGTTCTGTATCATTTATATATTTATCCGCTAGTACAAATAGAACTTAATTAAAAAACTATCAATATGATAAGAAAAATTTACCTTTCAATTGTAACACTTTTATTAGCTGGTGCCTCTGTAACCGCTCAAAACAGTGGTGGAGCCATCAAAGTTTTATTAAAAGATAAAACAAATGGCGAAACTATTCCGTTTGCTAACGTCGTTGCCTATCAAGGCGGCGTACAAGTTGGTGTTGGAACAACAGATATGGATGGTTATGCCATGATTAAGCCATTATCCCCTGGTAAGTATGACGTAAAAGGTGTTTACGTGGGTTACCAAGCGCAAGAAATAAAAGGCATTGTGGTTGGTGAATCAAAAACAGCTTATGTAACAATTGAACTTTCAAACGGAGAAGGTGTTAGATTGGATGAGGTTGAGGTTATAGCTTATCAAGAGCCCTTAATTGATGGTGATATGAAATCTGGTGGAACTGTTACCAGAGAAGAGTATCAAAACATGGCTACTAAAAACATTAATTCAGTTGCTGCAACAACCGCAGGTGTTTATCAAGCAGATGAAGGTTCCGCTTTAAATGTTCGTGGCGGTCGTTCATCGTCTACTATCTATTTTGTGGATGGTGTTAAGGTAATAGGAGGTTTGGGAGTTCCGCAACAAGGCGTTGAACAATTAAATGTAATTACAGGTGGTGTACCAGCACAATATGGTGATGCAACTTCTGGAGTTATTTCTGTTACTACTCGTGGTCCTCAAAGTAAGTTTTTTGGAGGAGTTGAATTAATTTCTTCTCAGCTAACGGATAAATATGGCTATAATTCATTAGGATTTTCAATAGGTGGTCCGGTATATCAAAAGAAAGATTCAGCAGGAAATAAAACGCCTATAATTGGTTTTTTCCTATCAGGTCAAGGAACTTATGAAAAAGATCCTGATCCTTCATTTGTTAAAATGTGGAAATTGAATGATGAAAAACTTACTGAATTAGAAAAAAAGCCCTTGCGTTTAGTAACTGTTGGTTCTGATGATGTTTTTTACCGTGAATTAGATTATGTTACGAAAGCAGATATGACTCAAACTTCTGTTCGTCAAAATGTAGCAAATCGCTCAGTGCAATTAAATGGTAAATTAGATTTTAAAGTGGCTCCAAATACAAACTTAACAATAGGTGGAGCATTTGATTATGGAAATAAGCATGAGTTTATTTATCAATACTCATTATTTAACTCATCAAATAATAATCAAGAAATAAATTCTACTTGGAGAACTTACGCAAGAATTAACCAAAAATTTGGTACTAATCAAACCTCAACTGAAAAGGAAAAAACACAATCATTAATTTCTAATGCTTACTTTACCTTCTTAGCGAGTTATGAAAAATCAAAGAAAAAGCAACAGGATGATACCCACAAAGACAAAGTTTTTAACTATGGATATCAAGGAAAATACAACTATACAGTTGATACAACTTCCAATTATCAGTTAAAATTTGATGAATTAAACTTAAAATATTATCTAGATTATCAAGGTCCTCAAAAAGGCCCAGTTTCATATGAAAGAAGCGATTTAAACCCAACTACTGCTAATTATTCATCTCAGGTATTTGACTTTTTTGGTACACTACCGTCTATTCAGGACGCTCAAACTAATTATGCATTTGTTAATGGTGACAGACCACAAAGTGTAAATAGTTTATTTGCATCATCTGGTCGCCAATACAATGGTTATGTTATCAATGAATCTACTCAATTACGTTTTAGTTCTAGTTTCTCAGCTGATTTTAAAAATCATGCAATCATGGTGGGTGTTGAATATGACCAACGCGATCAAAGAGGATATACTTTAAACCCTATCGGTTTATGGGAGCGTATGAGAAATTTAACGAATACACATTTAGCTTCATTTGATACTGCAAATCCAATAATTATACCTGGATCTGCTTTAAATGGAAACATAGATCAGCGTTATTACAGATATATTTATAATGCTGCAAACCAAACACAGATTGATAAATCATTAAGAGAGGCTTTAGGATTATCGGCTGATAATCAAACTTTAATCAACACGGACGCATTTTCACCTGATGATTTAAAAATAGATATGTTTAGCGCGCAAGATTTATTGCAAACTGGACAGGCAGGCTCTTCATTAGTAGAATATTTCGGGTATGATTATTTAGGTAATAAAGATAAAAACGCAACAAATTTGGATAAGTTTTTAACTGACAAAGATGCTAATGGAAACTTAACGTTAAAGGTAGGAGCTTTTAAACCAATTTATGTTTCTGGATATATTCAAGATAAATTTGACTTTAAAGACATTAAGTTTAACGTTGGTGTTCGTGTTGATCGTTTTGATGCGAATCAAAAAGTTTTAAAAGATCCTTATTTATTTCATGAGGCATATACTGCAGCAGAAAAATCTGAAGGAAGACCGGAGAATATTAAGGATGATTATGTTGTTTATGTTGATAATTACAACTCATCTTCCCCAGAAATTGTTGGTTACAGATATACTGACGAAAAAACAAATACAACAACTTGGTATAATAATGAAGGTAAAGAAGTAACGGATCCTAAATTATTGGCAGTTGACGGTAAGTTAACGCCTTGGGTTAAAGATGCAAGCTTTGCTGATAAAAATGCATTTAGTGTTGCTGCATTTAAGGATTATAAGCCTCAAATTAATGTAATGCCACGTGTAGCTTTTTCATTCCCTATTTCTGATGTTGCAAATTTTTTCGCCCATTATGATATCTTAACTCAACGTCCTTCAAATGGCGGACCGGATGATTTGAATATGCGTTTTGATCCTAAAGACTATTATTTTATAGGTTCAACATCAAGTAGTCCGTTTATTACAAATTCAAATTTAAGACCTGAAAAAACAATTGACTATGAGCTTGGATATAATCAGGTATTAAATCAAAAGAAAAATGCCGCATTAAAAATTACAGCATTTTATCGTGAATTAAGAAATCAGGTAACTTTAGTATCATTAACTAACGCCTATCCAAAAACTTACCAAACTTATGCAAACAAAGATTTTGGAACCGTTAAAGGGTTATCAGTTGAATTTGATTTACGTAGAACAGGTGGTGTATCTTTAACTGCTAACTATACTTTACAGTTTGCTGAAGGTTCTGGTTCAAATGCTAACTCAGGCGCTAACTTATCGGCTTCTGATCAGCCTAATCTGCGTATTTTGATGCCATTAGATTATGATCAACGTCATACCATTACAGTTAATTTAGATTACCGTTTTGGTGAAGGAAAAGATTATAAAGGCCCACAATTTAATCGCAAGAAAAAAGATGCTGTTCAAACAGTTCAAATTTTACAAAATGTTGGTGCTAATTTAATTTTCCGTGTCGGTTCTGGTACTCCATACACACGTGATATTGCAGCTTCACCAATTGGAGGTAGAACTCAAATTAATGGATCTGTGAACGGATCATACAAGCCTTGGCAATTTAGAGCAGATTTTAGATTAGATAAGAATATAGAATTAACATGGGGCAAAAAAGATGCTGAAAATAAAAAAACTGCTAATTTAAATGTTTATTTACAAGTATTAAATTTACTAAATACTAGAAACATCTTAAACGTTTATAACTATACGGGTGACCCTGACGATGACGGATATTTGGCTTCATCACAAGGTCAATTATTTGTAAATAGTAATCCGGCAACTGCTACTTCTTTTACTGACCAATACAATATTTATATCAACAATCCTAATAATTACGGAAGACCTCGTACTATTAGAATAGGAGTATTATTAGATTTTTAATCATAAAACGAATTTATTATGCAAGTTATGACTAAGTTAAACAAACATCTATTGATTGCAGCTGTAACACTAAGTGCTATATCTGGAAATGCAAGAGAAAAATACGGAAATGTTTTTAAAAGCGCTGCCCCGCAAAAAGTAATGGCTGGATGTAGTCCTGCTCAAGCTGCTGCCGAATTAAGCGTAAATAATGTTAGAACAATTATTTACTCTGGGTCCGATATGTGGTGGGATTTATTTGGTGGCGGTAACTCTTGGTATTTTGTGCCAAAAGTAGAAGATCGAACTAAAGGGGCATCATCAAATTTTGCAGGTAACGTATGGTTTGGTGGTGTAGATATTGGTGGGCAATTAAAAATTGCAGCCCAAACTTATCGTCAATCAGGATCGGGTGGTATTAGTTTTTGGACGGGGCCTTTAAGCACAGGAGATGCATCTATTACTTCTGATGTTTGTCAGCAATACGATAAGATTTATAAATTAAATCGTGCTGAGGTTGATGCATTTGTATTGTCTGGTGGACCGTTAACTCCGCAAATTAAAAATTGGCCAGGTAATGGGGATATTTCTTTAAATCAAGATCAACAGTTGGCGCCTTATTTTGATGCTAATGGTAATGCTTATTATGATCCAGAAGATGGTGATTATCCTTATTATGAT
>CANHPI010000177.1 GCA_947462425.1 Bacteroidota bacterium | reverse complement strand
TCTTTTTAAAACATCTTTGTGTTCCTTTAATAAATCATGGTAACGTTCGTCAGCTGCATGAAATTGTAAACTTTCAATACGATTAACCGTGTTCACATAAGATGCTTCTATAATTTTACGAAATAAGCGTTCCAAATCATGATGCTTATCAAATAATTGAAATAATTTATTTGAATCAATCGCTATTAAAGAAGAATCTTCAATAGCTTGTATAGCTTTCAAAGAAGGCTTTCCAGTAAATAAACTTTCAGCTCTAGCAACAAAGGCATTTTCAAATTCAAAGCTTTCTGTAATATCTATATCTTCTTTAAAATAATAAATACGAACGCAACCTTCTTTTACAAAATAAATAGTTTTACACGTATGCCCAATCAGTTGCACATCAGCTCCTTTTTTAAAATGAACTTCATTACTAATTTCTAATAAAGCCATTTCGGCCTCTTTTGAAATAGGATGAATGGTATGTGTATGTTTTAAAAGAGTTTGCATTAAATAGTGAGGCAAGTTAAAAATAATATTGATAAAAATTATATGATTAACTTTACAATCTCAAAATACAACATCATGTTAAAACTAATAACTATAGCAAGTTCATTAATTATTTTATTAGGTTGTCAATCAAACAACGAACACAAGCATCATGAGTCAAAAGATGGGTACGAACACAAACACGGGCATGCCAATCATCACATAACAAAACATCGTTTGAAGATTTAGTAAAAAACTTTGAGTCTGCTGACAGAAACGAATGGCAAAAACCTGAAGAAGTTATTCGTTTTTTAGGTGATTTAAAAAACAAAACTATTATTGATATTGGAGCTGGTACTGGCTATTTTGAGTTTAAAATGAATGAACCATCTGCTAAAATCATAGCGGCCGATGTAGATGAGCGTTTTATTAGATATATAGATAACCGCATTTTAAAGGAGGAAAAAAATAATATAACTTCGCGAAAAGCTGAATATGAAAAACCTCCCATAGGCGAAAAGGAAGCTGATATTGTTTTTATGGTGGATGTATATCACCATATTGAAAATAGAAAAGACTATTTTAGTTTAGTAAAAAAAGGATTAAAGCTAAATGGTGAAATGGTCATTGTTGATTTTAAGAAAGGAGATTTTGAACAAGGTCCACCTAATGAAATGAAAATTCACCAACAAGATATTATAAACGAAATGAAATTATCAGGATTTAAATTAGTTTCTCAAGATACTACAACCTTAAAATACCAATACTTATTGAAGTTTATGTAATTACATTTTTGCAATAATCATTTCCTTATTTTTTAATTTACTTGTATGCAATATTGGTAAAACAGTTTGTTTAATTTCTTCACCTAAGGCATTTATTAATCTTAATTTGGCAAAAGGTCTATTAAAAATTAAGCTAACTTCCCTAACTGGATAAGGAGAATTAAAATCAATCACTTTTGATTTTTTTTCTTTTACTAAATCCATATAATATAATTCTGGTATTAATGTTAATCCGTTAGTATTATCAACCATATTAATTAAACTATCAAACGAATTAGGTTTAAAATCTAAATTAGTGTTTAGCTTTTTAGGAGAAAGTGAGCAAATATTCATGATTTGATCACTTAAACAATTGCTTTGCTCTAGTAACCATATTTTTTCGTAAGCTATGTCCTTTGGGCTCAAGTATTGCACCTGAGTATTTTTTATTTTACCATAAACCATTAATTTTTCATAATATAATATTTCTTCTTCATAATCATTTTTAGGTAATGGAGTAGAAACTATACCTACATCAATTTCACCAGTTTTTAGTTGATTTATAATATTATTAGTTGTGATTTCTTGAATTACCAATTTTAAATTAGGATACTTATTTAATAGCTTAGGAATCACTCTATGCAGCAAATTACTGGCAATAGTAGGAATAACTGCAATTTTTAATTCGCCCTCTATTTTATTTTTTAGTTTAGATGGTAAATCCTTCATATTATAACTATGAATCAATATTTTTTTTGCTTCATCAATAATTTCTTTTCCGCAATCTGTAGTTATAATTGGATTAGCTTTTCTATCAAAAATTACCATATCTAATTCTTCCTCTAGTTTTTTAACCATGGTACTTAATGTAGCCTGTGTTATAAAACAAGCTTCAGCTGCTTTACTAAAACTTTTAAATTTATCTAATGCTACAATATATTCTATTTGCTGTAAATTCATAATCGGCATGTATTGATGATGTCAATAGCTAATATACATATTATTGTTAATGTAAATATTAAATTGTGATGTATTTTTACATTTATACTATAAAAATAAAATTTTAAAAACTATTAAATTTTAAAACCATGAAAAAAGAAATATTAATAATTGCACTTTTTGCTTCGTGTGCAGCCTTTTCTCAAGAAAAAGTAAAAGCAGGAGAATGTCCAATGGGACATGGCTCTAAAAAAACAAGTATTAATAATTCACCAACAAAAGGAATAACCAATGAAGAGTGGTGGCCTAACAAATTAAATTTACAAGTTCTAAGGCAACATTCCGAATTATCTAATCCAATGGGTGCTAATTTTAATTACAAAAATGAATTTAATTCGCTAGATTATTTTGCATTAAAAAAAGATATTCAAAAAATATTGACTGAATCGCAAGATTGGTGGCCTGCTGACTTTGGAAATTACGGACCATTATTTATTCGCATGGCATGGCACAGTGCAGGTACATATAGAACGGGTGATGGACGTGGTGGTGCTAATGAAGGACAACAACGTTTTGCACCATTGAATAGTTGGCCGGATAATGGTAATTTAGATAAAGCGCGCAGACTATTATGGCCTATTAAACAAAAATATGGAGATAAAATTTCGTGGGCTGATTTAATGATATTAACCGGTAATGTTTCCTTAGAATCAATGGGCTTTAAAACAATAGGTTTTGCTGGTGGCAGAAAAGATGTATTTGAACCAGCTTCAAATGTATACTGGGGTAAAGAAAGTAAATGGCTAGAAGATAATAGATACTCTGATGGGCGAAAATTAGAAAATCCATTAGCAGCAGTTCAAATGGGATTAATATATGTAAATCCTGAAGGGCCTAATGGAAATCCTGATCCCTTAGCTGCTGCTAAGGACATTCGAGAAACCTTTGCACGAATGGGGATGAACGATGAAGAAACAGTTGCTTTAATTGCTGGTGGACATACATTAGGAAAAACACATGGTGCTGGAGATGCCTCTTTAGTTGGTAAAGAACCAGAAGCTGCTCCAATTGAAGAACAAGGTTTCGGATGGAAAAGTAGTTACAAATCTGGAAAAGGGAAAGACGCAATTACTTCTGGCTTAGAAGTAACATGGACAAGCTCTCCAACAAAATGGAGTCACGAGTTTTTTGCTATACTTTTTGGTAACGAATGGGAATTAACTAAAAGCCCAGCTGGCGCAAATCAATGGGTTGCTAAAAATGGTAAAGCATTTATTCCAAATGCCTTTGACAGTTCAAAAAAGCAATTGCCTACCATGCTTACCACCGATCTTTCTTTGCGATTTGATCCTATATATGAAAAGATTTCAAAAAACTTTTTAGATAATCCAAAAGCATTTGATGAAGCTTTTGCAAAAGCTTGGTTTAAATTAACGCACCGAGATATGGGACCAAGCTCTTTATATTTAGGCCCTGAAGTACCTAAAGAAACTTTTATTTGGCAAGATCCTCTTCCTGCTTCTAAAAATACTGCATTTACACCTGTAGAATTAAATGAATTAAAAATGAAAATTTTAAATTCCAGTTTATCAACTAGTGAATTAATTTATACAGCTTGGTCATCTGCTAGTACTTTTAGAGGGTCGGATAAAAGAGGTGGTGCTAATGGAGCTCGTATTAGATTATTACCTCAAAGAGAATGGGAAGTAAATAATCCTAAACAATTAGAAAAAGTATTGCAAGTATTACAAACTATTCAAAATGATTTTAACACAAAATCTAAAAAACAAATTTCAATCGCTGATTTGATTGTTCTTGGAGGCTCAGCGGCCATTGAGAAAACAATAAAAAATGCTGGATTTAACCTATCAGTACCATTTAAATCAGGCAGAGTAGATGCTACACAGGAACAAACAAATATTGAAGGAATGGCTGTACTTGAACCAAAAATTGATGGTTTTAGAAATTATTCAAAATCTGAATTTACAATACCAACGGAAGAATTATTAGTTGATAAAGCTCAATTATTAACCTTAACAGCTCCAGAAATGACTGTTTTACTTGGAGGTTTACGTGTATTAAATGTTAATTATAATAATTCTCAAAATGGTGTTTTAACTACTAATAAAGATAAATTGACAAATGACTTTTTTATTAATTTATTAGATATGAATACTATTTGGTCACAAAAAGAAGATTCGAAAGAACTTTTTGAAGGGAAAGATCGCAAAACAGGAAAATTAAAATGGACAGCGACTCGTAATGATTTAATTTTTGGTTCTAATTCGGAATTAAGAGCATTAGCAGAAGTATACGCTAGCTCTACAAATCAAGAAAAATTTGTTAAGGATTTTGTAAACGCATGGACAAAAGTAATGGACCTTGATCGTTTTGATGTAAAGTAAATTAAAGTTAAATAAAAACGAACCCTCATTCTTTTTATAGAATGGGGGTTTTTATTTAATTCATTGAGCTTCATTAAATAAAAAAACTATTTTTTTGCTATTACCTGGATAACAACAGAAGTTCCTTTATGATATTTGCCTTCTTCAATTTCTTTAATAGACGTTTCAATAGATTTATTTTTAAATTCAGAAAAATCAATTTGTAATTCTTCTGCACTATATAATAAATCAGCAACTTGCGGGCCACCAGTTTTATAATTAATCTGATCTTTATGATAAGCTTCCATTAAAAAAACACCATCTTTTTTTAAACCTGAATAAACTTGTTTAAAAACTGCTTTTCTTAATGACTCAGGAAAATGTCCAAAAATGCAAATGATGGCATCCCATTTGTTTTCATCAATTTTATAGTGATTCAAATCTTCACAGATAGTCTCTATAGTAAGTTTTTTATCAGATGCTAGTTTTTGAAGTTTTTTTAAGCCTTCCAGAGAATAATCAATAGCGGTAACATCATGTTTATGTTCTGCTAAAAAAAATGCATTCCTACCCTCTCCTTCTGCTATGCATAAAATTTTCGAATTAGGTTTTATAACACTAATCTTAGATTTTAAAAAATCGTTTGGTTCTATGCCATAAGCATATTCAGATTCCTTATAGCGTGTGTCCCAAAAATTTACATTCATTTACATTCATTTACATTCATTTATATTAATTTAAATAATCAATTTTATAATCACCAATAGGTATTTCATTTACTAATCAAACATCATAACTTTTTCTATAGCGCAAAACTTTCCATCAAAGGTGAAATTAAAAAAGTAAACCCCTTTAGTTAATTTTATTTGATTAGAAATGTTAAACGTTTGTTTCCCTTTTTGTAAATCAGTAAAATATTTTTCAGCAACTATTTTACCATTTACATCTGTAACGTGTAATTCTAAACTACCATTATACGGCAGCTCTAAATTCAAATTAAGTTGTGATTTAGTAGGATTAGGATAAATAATTGCCTTTAAAGGATTTTTTCCATCTAATGGTTTTAGCCCTGCTACCTGATCTTTTATAAGCCAAACTTCATAAATTACATTATGTGCATTGGTAACACTAGTGTTATTTGTTGTAAATGCATCTATTTGTGGGCTATATATTCCGCCATACATATGACCTATCAAAACAGAATCATCAGTGATTTTTGATAATTTAATAATTTCAGATTTATAATGAGGTATGGTATGATTGGGAATGAACTCTGCACTTGCTCCAATTAAAGCAGGCATTTGATTAGGGAATATATTTTCTTGTAACATTCCATTTGAATCCCGAGAAACTCTACTAATAGTTTTAACAAATGGTACATTATTATCTTGTGTTAAAACATTATTTACATAAGAATACTGACTCATTCCACCAAAGAAAATAGAATGCATGGTGTTATTGACGCAATCATACAAGGAAGCTTTAGCAGAATGATAGTTACTTAAATATTGATTAAATGAAGTAACAGGAGTATGTCCACTTTTTTTTACATCAACAGGATACAAAAACGGTAAATTAAGGCCTATTTGAAATACACCTGAAGAAATGGTATAACCTTCTTCTCCATTTGGAAATATTTGAGGCATCAAATTATAATCTCTTCTATGAAGATG
>CANHPI010000176.1 GCA_947462425.1 Bacteroidota bacterium | reverse complement strand
TAACTGCAGTATTTGGAGGATCTATACCTAGGTTCTCAGCAACCATGATCAGTTCATTGTATTTCTTATTCTTATCCACCATTAATTTGAACTTTATTGGTTTATTTACCTTAAGCTCCTGCTTATCTACAATAATTCGGTTATTATAGATAATCGAAACGGAATCCTTATCATGTATTGCGTTATCATAGATTTCAATCGTAACTGAATCTGAACTAACAAAAACATCTATTGGTTTCTTATTGATACGTTTTGTCAGGTATTCAACAATTCTTTCTTGCTCTCTTTTCAATGTAGCCAAAGAATCTAAAGCTTTAAGGATTTCAGCTTTGCTTATTTCATCATCAACATAAGTTGAAGGTGAAGTAATTTGAATCAATGGCTTAGTTACTAAAATAACAGGTTTAGATGTAGTATCAATAGTAGATTTAGTGATAGGTTTAACAACTGGTTTTGTAAGAGCAAATGTTGTTTTAACTTCTTTAATCGTATCTTTTTTGACAACTATACTTAGCTTAGGATTAATTGAATCTTTTTTAACTGATGCTACAATTAACTGCTTGTTTAATACATTAACAATTGGTTTTGGTTCAGATTTGACAACTTTAATCTTAGATGCGGATGCAACGATTGCCGGCTTCAATAAGACAGTAGTATCAATCTTCTTTTCAACTTGTTTAATTTTAATAATTGGGTTTTCTATTATCTTAGCTGAAACAGGTGTTCTATTATTCTTACTATTATACACAGTATAATAGGACTTACCTCTTTCTTGTTCTAATTTGGCCCAATTAGTATTGCCAACTGAACTTAATACAATCTCCGCACGTCTATTATTTTGTTGAGCAGTTTTATTTAAACTAACCGAGCAAGGGGTAATTGTATAATTCTTTGAATAACCATTAGATACAAAACGGCTTGATGCAAGTCCTTTTTTCTTTAAATAATTCACTACATATTTAGCTCTATTAACTGATAAAGTATAGTTGTATTTAAATGAACCAATACAATCTGTAAATGCACCAACAATTAAATATGTAGAAGGCATCTTCTGCAGCTTATTGTATAAACTATCTAATACTAATTTCTCCTTTGAATTTAAAATTGCCTTATCAAAACCATAATACACAATGAATTTTGATTCTAAACTTACTGAAGCTATACTATCTTGTCTTTTTTGTTCAATTGCTGCCCAAACTTTTTCAGTTGAATCTTTAATTTGCTTAGGACTTCTACCCTTCATATTTAATGCATAAGCAATTGAAGGCACAACTTTATCAGACGTATTTAATTCAAAAGATTCCTCATAACCATCCGCATTTTTAACTTTAAAAGTATAGTTACGGCTAGGCTTAGCAATAAAATTATAAGCTGCATTTTTATCAGTATAAATAGTGTCTATGGTTCTTTTTGCATCATTGTCATAAACAATCAAGGATTGTTTTGGTGATATAGTAGAATCAGAATTATAGGATAAAATTCCATGAATAGGAATAGAAATCGGCTGGTATTGAACCACAGCAATATCCATTACACCAAGTTTATTTGAAGTAGAATAATATTCATTTTTTATTTGAACTACACTAATATTATCTGTTTCAGAATTAATTGGATAACCTAGATTTACAACAGCCATATCTTTAAAACCTGATTCTAAAGAAAATTTGTAAACATCGAACCCACCTATACCTCCAGGCCTATTAGAACTAAATAATAAATCATGCCCGTTTACTGTTGGATTGTTCTCGTCATATTCAGTATTAATATCTTTCTCTGAAATAGGCAATGTATTCCAAATGCCATTAATTTTTTCAAGTGAATAAATGTCAAAACCTCCCTTACCTCCTGTTCTATTACTCGAAAAATATAATCTATTCCCGTTATTAGTTAAAAAGGGATATAGATAGTCGGCAGCAGAATCTTTAATATTGATTTTTTGTGCATTTTTCAATTTACCATTTACTAAAGACGCCTCCCAAAGCTGCCATTTATAAATTCCATTGATTTTTCTTTTGGAACGAAGTGGATAAACAATATAACTAGCACTATCATCTATAGAAAAGCTTTCTTCTGGGATAAATTCTGCAAATTGATTTTCAATAATATTATTAGTAGCTCTAATTTTTTTCTTATTGAAACGATATAAGATATTATTGTCATTACTTGTTGGTGCAGTAAAATCATCATTTAAAGAAAAGCGCTTAGCTAAACTATCTTTTTTACCTAATAATGATTTAGGTATCCAATAAACCTTATTAAAGCCAACCTTGTTTATTTCTGTTTGTTTATTTGATATAAATAATAAACCATCTTTATAAGGAATCGGATTAAATTCTTTCGCTTTTGAATTAAATCCTGTGTTTACTTGTTTAAAATCTAACGAATCTCTAACAAGTAATTTTAATTGTATATCATCTACATTCTGAGCATTAATGTTTAAAATGGTTAATAGATATGCAGTAGCAATAAAAAAAATTCTTTTATATAGTAAATGCTTCATGATTAATTAGACTTATTAGATTTTGAAGTTGGAAATAAACGCCCTAATTCATAACGTAAAAATAACTCATGTGAATTAGGTCTTTTAAATGGCATATCATATGCATACCCAAATCTTAATTGAGGCGTAACTTGAGTTTCTACCATTGCTAGTATAGATTCTTTGGTTCTATATGATAAACCTGCACCAATCATATTCTTTAACCAAACATTAGTATTTATATCAAATTGCAATGGTGCACCACTTGTCGCTTTCAACAAAATAGAAGGTTTTAATTTAAAATCTTCATTTAAGTCTATCGAATATCCAGTTGTAAAAAAATAATGAATTTCATTCACTTGAAATAAAGTTTTATCAGAATTATATTCTTTCAATTTAGAAAAAATCAACACATCTGGAGCAGAAAATCCTGCATAAAAATTATCATCATTGTAATATAAACCTGCACCTACTAAAGGGATGATTTTATTAAAATTATTTGCAAAAGTGACATCCGATAAATTTTGATTAGTTGCACCAAGGTATGCATTGTTCGTATTTTTAGTATCATTATATAATCCTCCTTTCACACCCATACTTAATACCCCGTTTTCAGATACTTTAACTTTTAAATTATAATAAAGATTCAATCCAGTTCTTTTGATATATTTAACATATTGATCATCGAATAATTGAACCCCAAAACCCATTTTTTTATCATTAGTTGGTAAATCATATGTAAATGATTTAGTGGTAGGTGAACCTGGCATTCCAGCCCATTGTTCTCTCCAAATTACGGATAAACTTGGAACACCTCTATTCCCCGCATAAGCTGGGTTTATATTCACCATATTATACATATACTGTGAATATAATGGCAGTGATTGAGACTTGGATTCTAATGTAGTCATGAATACAAGTAAGCAAGCATATAGTATATTAATTTTTCTCATTTTATCTCTGTATTATTACAAAACCTTTAAAATTCTGAATACTTCCGTTTAAAGATTTAACTTTCAATGTATAGTAGTAACCACCATCTATTAAATCTTGACCTATGAAATTATTAGTTCCTCTTCCATCCCATTCATTATTGTAATTCGAATTAGAATAAACAATATTACCCCAGCGATTGTAAACTTCGAGTTCTAATGTACTTCCATAAGGTTTTAAAATAACAAAACGATCATTAACACCATCTCTATTTGGTGAAAAAGCTTCTGGGATATCAATAATAATATCTGGAATAATTAATGGTGTAGGTGTTTTATTTGTCTCATTTGTAAAACTAGTTAAAGAAGAGTTTATACTAAAATCACCAATAGGAGAACTAGCTTTTACTTCGGCTTTATTGATCACTAAACCATTATATCTTTTTGGTTGAAGATTCAATGTTAACTTAATTGTATCAACAGCATTAGCTAATAATTGACTTGTAGATTTTAGTAATTGAATATCTGTTTTACCATTATAAGATGAATTAGATATTAAACCTCCAGTAGATGAAACAGAAATGATATCAAATAAAATTGGTGCAGGGAATGTATTTAATAAATTATCTTCAACTAGAATGTTACTCATTAAATCACTAGTACGATTTGACAATATGAATGTGTATATAATATTAAACGTAGAGTTGGAAAGTAATTTTGTTTCACTAACAATTTTTTGAAGGTGTAATAAATTTTTTGACTCCAACATTTCAACAGTAAATCCAACCGTATCACTTTCAATCTCTTTTATAATTTGACTAACGGTATATCTTACCAAACCAGGATTGGTACCCAATATTGGGATTGTATTTTGTAAAGTTGCATTTTTAAAATATTTAAAACTACTCCCTACAAGACCAGATACTTGAGAAGCAATATTGGAAGGATTGGTACTAATACCAATTATGTATTTTTTATTAATGACAATCGGCACTGGCGGCTTTATTATGACTGTGTCATATACAATAATATCACTATACAATAAAGTAGTCGTATCATATGACCTTAATGCAAAAATATATTTCCCAATTTCTATTGGAGTTGAAGGTGGAATTAAACTACAAGCTGCAGTCTTTTCATTACACCAAACAGGAACTGTTCCAATTGGTGAAGATTTTACTAAACCACCTATTGTTACTGGTATACTAGTACCAAAAACATAAGTTTTATTTTCAACTACAGGAGGTGCGGGTACCTTATAATTTATGGTTACATTAGTAAAGAATTTTTCTATTGGATCATTATCATTATTTGGATCAGGATTTAATCCAGCCATTGATGTATCATGTATTACTAAGCCACTATTTATAGATCTTGCAAATACAACAAAATAATTAGGCCATGTATATGTAATTCTACTTGTCGTTACTTTAAGATCATATTCATAAGTTGCACTATCTCCTACTTGTAGATTGCCACCATAATTAAATAAGTTTATATTGGTATTCCCATTATATTTTGATGCGTTATAAACTATATTTCCTCTCGTAATGATTGGATTTGATATCAAAATAGCTTGATCAGGACTTGGAATCATTTTATTTAAATCATACTCAATTCTGATACTATCTAAATTTAGATTTCCATAATTTTTGATTTTAGCAATAAAATGAAATTTATACCCACCTTCTATTTGGCTAGATGAACTTACACTTAAACTTGCTCCAATTTTTTCATTCGGTATAAGAGGAACATAAGTAGGTAAAGGAACCCCATTATTTGTTATGTCTGGATGTTGATTGATATTTGTACCATCATCTGATTTTGATTTTGCTTCTTGTGAACTTGAAGTTCCATCGCTTTTAGACAATACACCCGCACCAGACGTCTCAAACTGAAGTTTTAAAGTTACATTTTGTGTAGTAGCTCCAATTGAAACATAATAAACAACCTCCCCTTCTTCATTTTTATTTAAACTAACTCCGTTATTAAATAAGAAATTTTGGTCTAATGCTGAATAAGAATTTTTATTTCCTGAATTTGAAACTATAATAGGAGTATATATACTTGATACAGCTGTTGCAGATCCAGCACCACTGTAATTTGGGTTTATTGAAAGTTTACCACTTAAAACTCTTACACTGTCTAATTTATAATTAATTCCTTGAGGGAATACAGTACTTAAATTTGCATTGACTTGAACATTTTTTAAATCTAAATCTCCAGCATTTTTTATCTTTAATAATAATTTCGTTTTAAAGCTATTATCTTTTTGTTTTACTGTTGGATCAGCTTTTAAGGTTAAGACAATTTTTGGATTCAATGCATTTATTTTAACTGAATCTCTTGTAAAATTCGATGTCCTTATATTATTATTAGAATCTATTAATTTAAAAATTGAGTAAATCTTTGTTGTTTCTAATTGTTTGAGTTTTAAAACAATCTCATTATTAATTGTTTTAAAATTAGCAATAGTATCCTTTAAATTATTCAATGAGTTATTAAGTATTATTGTGAATGGCGCTTTCCCATTAGAAACAACTAATTTCAGTTGTACTGAATCTTTTGCTAATAAATTAGAATCGACAGCAAATAATGAACCTTGTGGCTGAGGAAGAAAATCTGTTTTCACTGTCATCACCACAGTTGCAGTGACTGTTCCACTTGCATTCGTTCCAGTAACTACATAAGATGTTTGGGTTGAAACTGCAGATGGCGTTCCAGTAATGACACCTGTTGTTGCATTGATAGTTAATCCTGCTGGCAAACTTGGACTCACTGCATAACTAGCAATCATACCTCCTGTACTTGTTGGGGTTAAAGTGCCAATGG
>CANHPI010000175.1 GCA_947462425.1 Bacteroidota bacterium | reverse complement strand
TACTAAAAAAGGAATATCATTATTCACGCGAAAAACTCGCTGAACTATCCAACAAAGGAAAAGATAACCAACATTAAAAGTAGTGTAATAGGACTTCCCAAATAAATGGTAGAACCTCCGCATTATACCCATATCAAATTCTATTTAACACTTTAATTTTATTCTTTAAGTAATTAGCTAATGAATCGGGAATCAAGTTAAACTTAAAACCACCTAAAAGTATAAAAAGAAAATAAAATGGCGCTGAAATAATGACAAACCAAACAGAATTAAAAGATATCTCATTGATAAAATAAATAACCGCAGCTAAAAACACGGCCAAGCCAACAATTTTACCCGTTAAGCTAATATCAAACAAATCATAAAAACTACATTCCAGGATTTTTATCGACTTCCATAATAACAGTATAGCAAAAGAACTCAAACTAATAATAAACGCACAGGCAGCTCCATTAATACCAAAATATGTAATCAACGTATAATTTAAAATTAGATTGAGAATCGAAACAAATAAAACAGATCTAAAAATAAATTTACTGTTTTTGCTGATTATGATTATATCCTGATAATCATTCACACGAATAAGTAACGATAAATTAAAAATCATGAATATCACAATACTGGCTGAATAACTTTTGGATAGATAAGCGGATACTAAAGGCTCTGCAAAAAAGAATAAGAAAATCAAAACCGGATACACAAAGAAGATGGTTCCTGAGATTGCAATTCTTTTTAGTCTAATAATTTCTTTAAGGTTTCCTTCATTAAACAATTTAGCAATCTCGGGCATTACTATCGCAGTTACAGACCCATAAAGGCCAGCAATAAAGGGGACCTCAACTGCCCCTGCTCGATAAAAAGCATAGGCCGTAGTTGTCAGCATGGCAGATACCATTAAACCATCTAAATAAACAAGCGACTTTTCAATGAGTGATGAAATTGCTAACGGTGAAGCCATAACGAACATGTTTTTAGCTAGCGATTTATCAAAGAATTTGAAACTCAGTACCTCTTTTGGAACTTGTGACAAAAAGGCCATCAACTGAATAAGACTTACAATACTAAGTCCAACCATCAACGCTTCCAAAGAATGCAAAAAGTGAATCGAATAAAACATAGCTGCCACCTTTAAAATATTGGTCGATATTAAAATTGCTACTGTGTTTTGGACTCTGTTAAAAAATATCAAAACAGAAATTAATATCGGTGCTATTACCTGTGCAAACAAATTCAATATAGAAAACGAAAGCAATCTAAACAACAAATCATTATCGAATGCAGAACCAACTATTGGTATACTGGCAAACATGATAATACAACTTAATAGTGACATTCCTAATGAAAATTTCGCAATTGTTGAAAAGACAACCTTCGGATCATGCTTATCGTTAGCGAAGTAAATATTTGCAATTTGATTTAGGTTGAAAGTAAAAAATCCTTGAAGAATGGTAACAATCATCAGTACCTGACCATATGTTCCGTAATCATCAAACGACAAGGAACGAACAAGATAAGGTAATGTAAGAAAATTAATCAGGATGTTAATTCCATTGCCAATTGCAATCACAATCACTTTAAATGAACGATTACTTTGCATTATCTATTGACTTATTGGATGTAGCAATAATAACTGTATTAATTCCTAGAGTGCGAATAACGGGCAGCTTCCCTATTTGCATCTCAAACAAACGGGTAAGTCGATGTATTTGGGCTGATAATATAGGGAATATAGGTCCTACAAGTGGCAGCAGTGGATTTAGTTGTGTAGTTGACTGATGAACTATAGTGAACTTACTATCCATCTTGATTTTTCCCCTCCATGTACTACAGCCCCAGTCTTTCCACTCAGATAAAAAATGATTCGAATATCCATGAGGAGGTGGAAATGGGAATGCGCGCAATATAGAAGGATTGCTGTCTTGTTTATTAAAGGATGTTTCAGCAATATTAGCGGTTACTTTCTCTCGAGATAATATTTTTTTTGCTCTAATCAACGATGCTTTAACCAAGTATGAATAAAATGAAATAAAAGCATATAGTTTTTCAAAGCGAACAGGAACAATACATACATGATAACCACCTGGCTTAAGCACGCGATAAATTTCTTCAAGTGCTTTTTGCTGATTAGGAATATGCTCTAAAACATGACTTGAAAACACCATATCCATTGAATCATCTTCAAATGGCAATTCCTCTGCAGAACAAGGAACTAGCTTCACATTGTCAATTGCCAAATGTCTATGTAATCGGGCTGCTGCATCCATACCAGGTGCATGATCGGCAACACTTTCATTGGGCAAATCGGTAGCAACAACTGACTTGCTAATATTAGCAAGCATAGCACTTTGATAACCAATGCCACAACCTAACTCTAAAATAGACATATCTTTTGTATCAGGCATCAAATCGACATAACTCTGCATTTCTAACGATCGTCTATGAAAATAAGAAGGCCATCGCTCTAATTCAGAACAATTTGATTTACAAAAGCGATAGATTAATTCGACTTTACTTTTTTTAGATAGCATAACGAACAAACTATAAATTTGTCTAAAATAAAGACAGCATATAATGTTCTTGCAAAGTAAGTAAATAATTTAAATAGTATTAGATGTCCCTATAGGGTCAAACACTGTAAATTTTAAATTGATGGACATTTAGTTTATTTGACAAAATGATTTTATAAAATTATTTACACCTAAAGGAAGCATTTAAATTAAATCATTGCTTTGAATTAAATCATTGAGTTTTTCCTTAGATTTGTAATAACAACATAAAATAATATACCGTCTAATCAATTTAAGTATTTACATGAAAAAGTTATTACAAGACAAGACAAAATGGATATTTTTTATCCTATTTGTTGGAATAATAATTAGATTCTTGTTTTACTTTTATGGAGCTAAAATTTACTTTAATTCAGAAAATCTGTTTAGTGGAGATACCTCTGCTTGGATGTCCAGTATACAGAATTTAATTCATCACGGAACTTTCACAAGTGATTTTAGTTATCCAGATGGAATGTATTTCAGGCCTCCAGGCTATTCTTTTTTCTTGCTGCCATTTTACTTTATAAGTGGGTTCAATGTAGAACTTACTTACAAATTAGCACAATATGCTCAAATTATATTAGACGGTATTAGTATATGGCTTATTTATAAAGTAATTTTTCATTATAGTAGAAATCTTGGATTTTCGATTTTGTGTTCTTTGTTGTATTGCTTCTACCCATTTGTGATTGTATGGACACCTTATTTACACGCAGAAGCTCCATCATTATTCTTTTTGTTTTTATCAATGCACCTATTAACTCAAGAGAAAAACAAAACTTGGGTATACCTATCAGGAGTTTTTTTAGGATTTTCTATTTTATTAAGACTACAGATTTTATTTATTATCCCCGCAATATTATTCCAATTATTTCTTGATAAAAAGCTCTTTAAATGGAACCTCAATAATAAGTTATTGATTTACGTTATAGTTGCGTCTATGACTTATAGTTTATGGCCTATCAGAAACTTAATGCACGGAAAACTTGTACTTACCGAAGAGCTTAGGAATAATACAAATTGGTCGGAAGACGCCTATAACTACATGCTTTACATTTGGTCTGTCAAAACAGATCACAATCCTCAATTTAATCAAATAATTAATGGAGAAACCGTGAGTTGGCCCAAAGAGTCTTATCTTCATGTTGGTGACTCTTTGTTATTATCTAACTTGGCCAAAAAATGTAATACTTGTGGAAGAGGATTCAGCAACTGGAAATATTCTGCTGGTATAATCAAAGAAACTATTAAGGAAAATAATCAATGTACTAGAGAAATTGCTGAAACTTTTAAAAAATTAAGAAATGAGCAAATTTCTGAAAATCCGATTAATTTTTATTTAAAAGTCCCGCTTTCAAACTTAAAAAAAACACTATTCAAAGATAAAATATACGCTAGTAAAAGCCCAATAATAAGTCTCTTAATTTTTGTTTTGTTCTTTTATAGAACACTTTTAATATTAATGGGTATTGTTGGTGTTTGGTTAAATTACAAGTACAAAATCATACCAGTTAATTTTGGAATGATGATAATTGTTTATGCATCTCTTTGGTACATGACGATGTGCTTTGTTTTTAGAAATATAGAAATGAGATATTTATTAATCAACGATGTTTTACTTTTAATTCCAGCAAGCATTGTCATATATAAAATAGTAGAACGCTTACGATTAAAAATCAATTCATAAGATGTGCGGCATTGCGGGATTTTTTTCTACAATTGGTAGTTTCAACCAGGAAGACCTGGTTAATATGACTAATCGTATTGCACATCGAGGCCCTGATGCTGAAGGATTTTTTAATGATGGAATTTGCGGTTTAGGACATCGTCGCCTTTCTATAATTGATTTGCAAGAGCGTTCTAATCAACCAATGCACTCTGCGAATGATCGTTTCGTTATTGCATACAATGGGGAAGTATATAACTATAGAGAAATTGGTGCATCATTAAAAGAAAGTAACGATGAAAACAAAATCATGTTTAAAACTTCGAGCGATACGGAGGTGATATTAGAAGCATTTTCATCATTAGGAATTGACAGTATACAGCAATTAAACGGAATGTTTGCTATTGCTATTTATGATAAATTTAAAAAGGAACTTTATTTAATACGTGACAGACTAGGTATAAAGCCATTGTTATATTATTGGGACGGAATTAACCTTGCTTTTGGTTCAGAAATGAAATCTATTTTGCAGTTAAACGGTTTAGATAAAGAGATTAATAAAAATTCAATTGCCGATTTTCTCCACCTTGGATTTATTCCTGCACCGAATAGTATATTTCAAAAAATTAAAAAATTAGTTCCTGGATCCTATTTAAAAATAAATAGTGAAGGCATAGCCATTACAAAATATTGGAATGTTAAACAAAAATTAACAAACGATATTATAACTGATAAAGAAGAAGCATTAATTAAATTAAGTGACTTACTTATCAGTTCAGTTCAGTACCAACTAAAAAGTGATGTTCCATTCGGAGTTTTCCTTAGCGGAGGAATCGATTCAAGTTTAGTTACGGCGCAAGCAGTACGATTGTCAGGGGTTAAAGTAAATACTTTCTCTATCGGATTTGAAGAAAATAGTCATAACGAATCTGAATACGCTAAAGCAGTTGCAAATTATTTAGGAACCAATCATCATGAGTTTATTGTATCCTACAGAGATGCGATTAATCTTTTTGACAATATTTTTGAGACCTATGATGAACCGAATGCTGATTCTTCATATATACCAACTACGCTAGTATCAAAACTTGCTAAACAATATGTTACAGTAACGCTTTCAGGCGAAGGAGGTGATGAATTATTTTTTGGTTATGGCTCTTATCAATGGGCAAGAAGATTAAATAATCCATTGTTTAACTTAATTAGAAAGCCGTTGCAATATTCGTTTGATAAAATGGGATCACGATATCAGCGAATTGCAAAACTTTTGGATGTTGAAGCATCTGATAATTTAAGGAGTCATATTTTTTCTCAAGAACAATACTTCTTTACAAATAGAGAAATAAATAGTATCGCGAAGCATCCATTTACAAAAATGGGGTTTCTTGCTGAGTTTGAAAATCAAGATACAGATTGGATTTTAACTGAACAACAGAAAAAAGGTCTGCCATCAGTTAATGAACGTAAACTTACCAGTATGGAGCAGCAAGCACTTTTCGATATTCAGTATTATCTACCCTATGATTTATTGGCAAAAGTCGATGGTTCAAGCATGCAGTATTCATTAGAAACAAGAGTTCCTTACTTAGATCATCGAGTAGTTGAATTTGCAATTAACCTTTCTCCAGAATTAAAATATAAAAATGGAGTTTCAAAATACATTCTGAAAAATATTTTGTATAAATATGTCCCAGAAAAACTATTCGACCGACCAAAACAAGGTTTTGCCATCCCATTGAACAATTGGTTGAAAGGAGAGTTAAATTATTTGCTGAAAGAATATCTTGATGAAAAAACTATAGAAGATGTTGGCATCATTCACTATCAAGAAGTAAAAAAAATAATCCAGCAATTTTACGAAGGAAAAGATTACCTTTATTCGAGAATTTGGCTTTTAGTAGTTTTACATAAATGGTTTAAAGACAATAAAATTTATTTGTCTTAAACTCCACCTTCATATAACTGCACTTTCATTGCACTCTGTTCATCAAGATATTTAGAGTGTAAGTACTTTATGATATACAAGGAAGCTATGTAAAACGGCATGCAAGGAATTTTATATCTTACCAATGCACCAAAATTACTTGT
>CANHPI010000174.1 GCA_947462425.1 Bacteroidota bacterium | reverse complement strand
CACAAAAGATGAAATGGAAACTCGTGCAATGAAAACAAATTTAGGCGAACAATATATTTATATTAAGCAATTAAAAAATGTATTGAAACTAAAAGGAGTTCAGGCTCGTTTACCTTATGAAATGATTATTGAATAGTTTGGGAGTTACCTTAGCTTAATGCTGCCAAAGTTTAAAACTATGGCAGCATTTTTTGTAACTAACATTTTTTAAGAATTCACTTTATCAAAACTAATTTATAATGCCTATTTTCACTAAAAATTAGAAGTTATGAGAAGTTTATTAGTGTTTTTATTTTTTATAATTAGTGTTTTAGGATTTTCTCAAAATCCTTTAAAACCAGTTGTTTGGAGTACAACTTACGTTGAAAAATCGGATACAGAAGGTGAGATTATTTTTACAGCGATAATTGATAAAAAATGGCATATTTATTCTCAGCGGCCTACCGATGTGGGACCAATCCCAACTTCTTTTACAATAACACCAAATGCTAATTTTAATTTAGTAGGTAAAGTTGAAGAAGAAGACGCTCACGAAGAATTTGTGTCTGCCTTTGACGCTAAAGTATTTGTATTTTCTGAAAAAGCCATTTTTAAACAAAAAATCATACGAAAAAATAAGAAGGCTTTCACTATAAATACCTCACTTGAATTTATGACTTGTAACGATTTACAATGTCTTCCTCCATTAACTTTAGTTTTTACCGCTGAAGTTCCTGAAGTTGTTAATGCTCCAAAAAAATAAATTTTTAGGAATCTTATAATAATATTATTTGATTTGTAAACTCAAAAGAACTTTCATTAAAATTGTTTTACATTTACTAAACAAAAACCAGTTATGCTAAAAAAAATACAACTTCTTATTTTATTAATTGTGACCTCATTTTCATTTGTAATTGCGCAAGAGGCTCCAGTTCATTTTAAATTAACATCAAAAAAAATATCAGATTGCGAATATGATTTGCAATTTAATGCAACTATTGATGAACCATGGCATATGTATTCTTTAAGTCCTGTAAAAGATGGGCCTAATCCAACGGTATTTATATTTAATAAATCTAACGATTATGAGTTAGTTGGTAAAACTAAAGAAAGTAAGCCTGTTAAAGAATTTGATAAAGTGTTTGAAATGAATGTGCAATATTTTGAGCATATCGCAACTTTTACACAACGAATTAAATTAAAATCAGATAAAAAAGTAAACATTAAAGGTAAGTATGAATTTCAAGCATGTACGGAAGAGAAATGTATTTTTCCACCAGCTGATAATTTCGAATTTCAATTGCAAGGAACTACAGCCTGTTTAACACAAGCAACAAATACAGTTACTGAGCCTGCGTTAGTTACATCTATTAAAGATACCGTTTCAAAAGCAGATTCTGTTTTGGCAGAAGCCAATGAGATAACATCTGAACCAAAAAATGTAAACGTTAAGCAAGCTGAGTTAAAAGCTAACGAACAAGACGAGCCAAAATCATGGTGGACTATTTTTATTGCCGGTTTTATTGGTGGCGCATTAGCATTACTCACACCTTGTGTATTTCCTATGATTCCAATGAACGTGAGTTTTTTTACCAAACAAAGTAAAACTAAAGCTCAAGGTGTTCGTAATGCTTTATTATATTCTATTTCTATTATTATTTTGTATGTTGCTTTAGGTTTAGGTGTTACCTTAATATTTGGTGCAGGCGCTCTGCATTCATTGTCAACAAATGTTTGGTTTAATTTGGCATTTTTTGTTCTATTGTTAGTTTTTGCTATGTCATTTTTAGGTGCTTTTGAAATTACCTTGCCAAGTGCATTTGTTAACAAAATGGATGCTAAATCAGATAGAGGCGGCTACATAGGCATTTTCTTCATGGCATTTACGTTGGCATTGGTTTCTTTTTCTTGTACCGGTCCAATCATTGGAACTTTATTAGTAGAAGCATCTTCTACCGGAAATATTTCCGGACCATTTTGGGGGATGTTTGGTTTTTCGCTGGCATTGGCATTACCATTTGGTTTTTTTGCAGCGTTTCCGGGTTATTTAAATTCATTACCACAATCAGGTGGTTGGTTAAATGCTGTAAAAGTTACTTTAGGATTTGTAGAATTAGCTTTGGCTTTAAAATTTGCTTCTAATGCCGATTTAGTTGTTCAAGCAGGTGTCTTAACTCGCGAAGTTTTTGTGGGTTTATGGATTGTGATATTTGCTTTATTAACGATGTATTTATTAGGTATGTTTAAAACATCACATGATAGCGATTTAAAACATGTTTCGGTAGGAAGATTATTTATTGCAATGCTATCTTTTTTTATGGTGATTTATTTAATGCCGGGAATGTGGGGCGCACCATTAAAATTATTTAGCGGTATTTTACCACCATTAGAATATTCAGAATCTCCTCATGGATTTGGTGGTTCTGGAAATGGAACTTCTGCCAAAAGTGCGATTCCGCAAGATGCAGAGTTTGGAAAATTTATGGAAGTAAATAAAAATGGAATTGTTCATTTTAAAAATGATTATGAAAACGCATTAGCTTATTCTAAAAAAGTTGGCAAACCTTTGTTAATTGATTTTACCGGTCATGCTTGTGCTAATTGTCGTAAAACAGAAGATTACGTTTGGCCGGATGCAGAAGTAACCAATCGTTTAAATAATAATGTAGTACTAGTATCTTTGTATGTGGATGATAAGCGTGCCTTAGATCCTAAAGAATTTATGACGGTGCAATGGTATGGTAAAGAAAGGCAAATTACTGATATTGGTGATAAGTTTAAATATATGGAAGAAAAAGTTTACGGACAAAGTACGCAACCGTTATATGTTTTAGTGGACGGGAATGAAAAAGTTTTAAATACAATCCGAGGTTATAATCCTAGTATTCCTGAATATATTAATTGGTTAGATGAAGGTATTGCAAATTATAAAAAGTAGGTAATACGTTTGTAATTGAGCGAACCATTCTTTAACCTTTATAAATTAGACTAAAATTGAAAGTGTAAATAATCAATACAACAAATAATTTTTACGCTCTTATTAATAATTAATTTTCTTAAACCGGATCAGCATCTATCTGCAAACGGTAAATACTTTTTTTATTATTGTGTTGAAGCGTATCAATTTCTTGCTTCAATAAGTTACGAACTTGTGTTGGCGAATATTCTCTGTTAATTTTTAATAAAATACGTTTATGATATTGATCTTTTATTTTCGCTATTAATGGAAATTCTGGGCCTAACATCATGCCACCAAATAATGGTTTTAATTGATTAGCTAATTGTTGAGCTATATCATTTACCACATTTACATCTTTTGAAACAACTGATAATTCAATTACGCGGGTAAAAGGTGGGTAATGAAATTGTTCGCGTTCATTTATTTGAGATTGATAAAACTGTAAATAATTATCGGCTAAAACATGATTTATTACAGAATGTTCCGGCTGGTTAGTTTGAATATAAACAGTTCCTTTTTTATCCTTGCGCCCTGCTCTGCCACTTACTTGAACAATTAACTGATAGGCTTTTTCAAAAGAACGAAAATCCGGAAAATTTAAAACACTATCCACATTTAAAACGCCAACTACACTTACGTTATCAAAATCCAAACCTTTAGTAACCATTTGTGTACCAACTAAAATATCAATATTGCCTAATTCAAATTCATCAATAAGTTGTTTATAAGCATATTTACTTCTGGTTGTATCTAAATCCATGCGGGCCACTTTAGCTGAGGGAAATAAAATTTCTATTTCTTCTTCAATTTTTTCTGTGCCAAACCCTTTGTATTTTAAATTATTATTTCCACAAGCGCCACAACTTGTTGGAGGTTGCATAGCGTAGCCGCAATAATGACAACTTAATTTATTTGTTTGTTTATGATAAATCAACGCAACATCGCAGTGGGTACAATGTGGTATCCAATTACAACTGGTACATTCAGTATACGGAGCAAAACCACGGCGATTTTGAAACAAAATGACTTGTTCTTTTTTTGACAAAGCTTGTGTAATAGCATCAACTAATTGATGAGAAAAGATAGATTTATTTTGTTGTTGCTGCGTTTCTTTTTTTAAATCGCACACAACCGTTGATGGTAAACTTGCATTTCCGTGCCTCTCAGCTATTCTTACTAAACCAAATTTACTATGCAATGCATTATAATAACTTTCAAAAGAAGGTGTTGCAGTTCCTAATAAAACTTTTGCTTTGTGTAAATTAGCTAAATACATGGCTGCATCGCGAGCATGATAACGTGGTGCAGGATCTTGTTGTTTATAGGAATTATCATGTTCTTCATCAATAATAATTAATCCTAAATTATTGAATGGTAAAAATAAAGCAGACCGTGTTCCTAAAACAATATTAAAATGTTTAGCATCTTGTTTATGGTCGTCTTCATGCAAAATAGAATTCCAAATTTCAACACGTTCATTTTCGCTAAACTTTGAGTGATAAATGCCAACTGAATTACCAAATACTGCTCTGATACGGCTTATTAATTGAGTGGTTAATGCAATTTCGGGAACAAGGTATAACACTTGTTTTCCTTGAGCAATAACTTTATTAATTAATTCCGAATAAATTTCAGTTTTTCCACTTCCTGTTACTCCATGCAATAAAATGGCTTGTTTAGTTTCAAACTGGTGTTCAATTTCTTTAACTGCTTTTATTTGAAATTCATTAAGTGTTTTATTAGTCTTTTCTTTATTGTCAAATAACAAGCGACTTGTTTCAAGTTCAGTTTCAATTAAAATTTCTTTTTTAACTAAACCTTTAATAACAGCTGTATCAAAAGTTTTTAGTAACGTTGCTTTTTTTACTAAACCTAATTGCTTGGCTGTTTCATCAGATTTTAAAAGATGAAGCACCATCAATAAAAGTTCAGCCTGCTTAAATGCTTTTTTTTCTAAAGTATCCAATACTTCTTTTAATTGCATTTGATTATTCAATAAAGTTGGATTAACACCAATGTAATCAACTAATTTAGGCTTATACTTATCTTTAATTTCTTCGTAAATAACTATAGCACCTTTTTGAATTAACTTATTAATAAAACCCTGAACAGTTTTTGTGGAAAGGATAACGCTAACATCATCAAAACTTAAGGAAGAATTTATTTGCAAAGCTTCTAAAACCGTATGCTCTTTTTCTGTAAAATAATCATACGGCATTTCATCTAAACTAAAATCTGTATTAATAGTAATGTGTGATGTACTACTTAATTTTAAACCACTTGGCAAAGCGGCATTCATCACATCACCTGGATTACATAGGTAGTAATGCGAAATCCAATCCCATAATTGTAATTGTGCTTTTGTTACAATGGGTTCGTCATCTAATATTGAATCTATATATTTTGCTACATAATCTTTTGGAGGATTAGGATGTACATTATAAATAATAGCTGTGTAAAATTTTGTTTTTCCAAACTGAACAATAACTCGTTTTCCAACAACTATTTGCTCATTCAATTCTTTTGGCACACGATACGTAAATTTATTAGCCACTGATAGTGGAACAATAACATCAACAAAAAAAGTTGTTTGAGAAGTGCTATTTGTTGTTTGATCCAATGATATTAAAATTAAAATGGTTTTTTATTTAATTGTCAAATTCTCTAATCGCTACATTGACTAATTAACATATTAACTAATTAAGGCTGCCAAAAAAACACCAGCAATCATCGACATTATTTTAGCTAAATTATACCGATGATTTTCTCCAGTTTCAAACATAATGGCTGTAGAGATATGTAAAAATATACCAATTACAACTCCGAAGGATAATTTTAAAAATCCATCATAATTATTTACACCTATCGAATTTAACACATAGCTAATCAAACAACCCATAGGAGCCATTAATGCAAATCCCAACAATAACAATATTGTTTTTAATTTAGATGCCTTATGTTCTAATAATAAAGTAACAAATGCAATTGCAATTGGTACATTATGAATTGTAATTCCAAAAACTAACGATTGTTGAGTTGATAAAACAGTCTGGGAATGAGATTCAATAATACCACTTTGGTATATTGGTAAACCTTCTAGTAAAGAATGTAAATACAATCCTGTAATCATCCCAACTGGTAAATGCTTTTTACATGAATCAGAATGAGCGTGAATATGACCATGTTCAATACCAGCACTAAAAAATTCAATAACGATTTGAATAAAAAATCCAATTAAAATAAATAATCCTACCAATTTATAATTACTATTTTCATAGCATTCGGGTAATAAATGGGTAACAGAAATTGCAAAAAGATAAGCAGCACTAAATGCTAACAAAAATCGCAAATTTTTTGCTTGTATTTTAAGAGATAAAAAT
>CANHPI010000173.1 GCA_947462425.1 Bacteroidota bacterium | reverse complement strand
CGTAAAGCCGTTCGTCATTTAGAAAAAGGACGTGTTGTTATTTTTGGCGCAGGTACCGGAAACCCTTATTTTACAACCGATACAGCTGCAACACTTAGAGCTATTGAAGTTGAGGCTCAAGTCATTTTAAAAGGAACTCGTGTTGATGGTATTTATACAGCCGATCCAGAAAAAGATCCTGCGGCTACAAAATATGATAAAATTAGTTTTGAAGAAGTTTATAGTAAAGGACTTGAAGTAATGGATATGACAGCCTTTACCTTATGTAAAGAAAATAGTTTACCAATCATTGTTTTTGATATGAATAAAGCCGGTAATTTACAAAGACTAATAAACGGTGATAAAGTTGGCACATTAGTTGAGATGTAATTAATAGTAAGTATATTGGTATTTTACATCATAAAATATAAAAAATGAAATTCAAAAAATACTTAATTATAGTTACAATAAGTATTTTAATAGGTACTTTAATGACTTCATGCAAAGCACCAAAAGATTGCAAAGGGAGAAAAAAAACTGTAAAAACCGCAATGGGTGGTTGGTTATAAAATTAAAAAAACTCAGTCAAAATTGATTGAGTTTTTTTATGTTCCAAATTATATAGACAGGAATATTTTATGCTCTAATAATAATTACTAATTTTAACGATTATAAAAACAAACCAATAATCCTATGTCAAAAGTTCACAATTTCAGCGCTGGTCCAGGTATTTTACCTTTAGAAGTTTTAAAACAATCAGCAGAAGCTTGTATCAATTTCGATAATATGAATTTATCGTTATTAGAAATTTCACATCGCAGTAAAAATTACGTTGCGGTAATGGATGAAGCGCGCGCATTAATAAAAGAATTATTTGAAGTTGGTGATGATTATGAAGTTTTATATTTAGGTGGTGGTGCAAGCACACAATTTGCAATGGTTCCTTATAATTTATTAAGTGATAATGGTTATGCTGCTTATTTAAATACAGGCGTTTGGGCGAGTAAAGCCATTAAAGAATCTAAAATAATTGGTAACACTAAAGTTATTGCATCATCAGAGGACAAAAACTTTAGCTACATTCCTAAAGGATACGAAGTACCAAAAGATGCTGATTATTTTCATATCACATCAAACAATACAATTTATGGAACTCAAATGAAACATTTCCCTAAATGTGAAGTTCCGTTAGTATGTGATATGAGTTCTGATATTTTTAGTAGAAAAGTAAACGCAAAAGATTTTGCTTTAATTTATGCAGGTGCTCAAAAAAACATTGGTCCCGCTGGTAGCACAATGATCATGGTAAAAAAAGATGCACTTGGTAAAACAGGCCGTAAAATGTTATCCATGTTAGATTATCAAGTACATATTAAAGGAGAATCAATGTATAATACACCTCCAGTATTTCCAGTATATGTTACGATGCTTACTTTACGTTGGTTAAAACAAAATGGTGGAATTACTTGGATAGAAAAAATCAATCAGCAAAAAGCAGATTTATTATATAACGAAATTGACAGAAATTCGCAGTTTGTTGGTACTACTGCCAAAGAAGATAGAAGTAATATGAATGCTTGCTTTTTATTAACCAAACCAGAATTAGAATCTGAGTTTGATAAATTATGGAAGAGTGCTAATATCGATGGTATTCGTGGACATAGAGATGTTGGTGGATATAGAGCATCAATGTATAACGCTTTACCAATTGACAGTGTTCAAGTTTTAGTAGAGGTGATGAAAGCTTTTGAAGCTAAATTCGCTTAATCTCTTTTTATACATTATACTACCAAGCAACTAGTTAACAACAAATGAAGTTTATACTTTCATATTTTATAGTAATGAGTTGCTTGGTTTCTTTTTCTCAGGATAAAGCACCACAATTACCGAAATTTTCTATAAGAGGAAATGTAAGTATTCCTAAAGTGGTTTCAAGTAATGCATTTCGTAATTCATTTTCAGGTGTTGTGTCAGCTGATATGAATATAAGTTATAAAATAACTTCGGATTTTTTTGTAGGTCTAGGCTATTCTTACACGTATTATAAATCGCAAAAAGTTTTTAGAGATCAAAATTTAAATGCCAATATGCAATCACAAAATGGTTATTTAAAATTGGGTTTCGATAAATTTTTTAGTGATAATGGTTTTACTACATTTTCAATTAATACTGGATATAATTTTAATCAATACAATGGAGTTATTTACAAAAATGATTCATTAAAAGGAAAGTATCCTACAGAATTTGCCGGCGCATTTATAGAACCAGTAATCGGAATTTATTTTATTGTAGATCCCAATTTTGCCATTGGTGGGCACATTTCATACAATTATAATTTTTCAAAATTTGACCCAACCTATTCAGGTTTTGATAAATATTTTGAATATAGCAAAGTAAAAAATAATTGGAATATGAGTATGATAAATTTAGGGTTTGGTTTTTACTATGGTTTAACCAGAAAATAATTTTTTCTGTTGCAATTGTGAAATAGTGTAACTACTCAAACCTTAAGCATTCAATTGGATCTAATTGAGATGCGCGTTTAGCAGGTAAATAACCACTAATCAATCCAACTGCTAAGCAAACTAAGAAGCCTGTAATAATCCAAAACCATGGCATAAAAAAATCGGAACTCAAATTAAATGAAATTAAATTGGCACAAATAATTCCCATTAAAATACCAAAAAATCCGCCACCTATACAAATTACAATACTCTCTATTAAAAACTGCATTTTTATTGTTTCGGCAGTAGCGCCAAGTGCTTTTCTAATTCCAATTTCTTTAGTACGTTCTGTTACTGACACTAACATGATATTCATTAAACCTATAGAAGCTCCAATCAAAGTAATAATTCCAATAATAAGAGCACCCATAGATGCTTTACTTGTTAAGCCAATTAATATACTTGCTAAATTATCGGCACGCGTAATTTCAAAATTATCTTCTTCACCTAAATGAACTCCCCTAATTTTCCTAAACAAACCATTTGATTCTCCAATTGCTAAATCTAACCATTGCGAATTTTTAGCTAATACGCTAATTGTAAAACTCATATCTGGTTTGCTAAAATATTGCCGAGCAGCAGTTAACGGAATAATACAAACCTTATCTCCTCCAAAACCCATGCTATTTCCCTTGCTGGCAAGCACTCCTATAACTTTATACTTACCTCCATTAATGGTTACAAACTTATCTAATGCTTTTTGTTTACCTTTAAACAAAGCAAACTCTACATCTTTTCCAATAATTACAATATGAGTTCCGGTTAATATTTCTTGCGGAGAAAAGTTTCTGCCTTTTTCTAACTCATAGCCACTAGTCATTAAATAATTTTCGTCACCACCAAACACTTGAATATTTGGATTCGTTTTTTCTGATTCAAATTTTAAGAGCGAATTAAAAGATGCCATTGTTGAAACTGCGGTTGTAACAGGAAAAATAAATTCCTTTTTAAAACGCATGGCTTCTTTGTAATTAATAGGGGTGTATTTTTTTGAAGGCTTTCCTCTTCTACCAATTCGAACAGATGTGGATTTATTTCGGATTGTAAATGAATTAGCTCCTAAACTAGTAAAGTTACTATTGATAGATCCTTTCATAGCATCAATAGCAGATGAAATACCAACCAAAGCAGTAATTCCAAAAAAAATTATTAGCATGGTTAAAAATGCTCTTAACTTATTCCCTTTAATAGAATCAGTAGCAACTTTAATATTTTCTTTGAGCAACAACGCCATACTGTAAAAGTAAACAATTCAATCAATTTCTTTTTACCGTTTATATACAAAAAACTTTCTCAAATTATCATATCAAAAACTGTTCGTAAAAGCCGCCAATTTGTTTTTCCGAATCTACAAAATGAATCTCTAAAATCCATTCACGCTTTGTACCCAAAACACCAGGCGATAACATATCTTTATGATTCTCTTCATGAATGTAATTATCACGGCTTTCACTTTCAATTTTTTCATGAGGAAAATTACCAATTAAATGTCCGGCAATATCTCCGCCAAAAGTCCATCCATATTTAGCAGCTAACTCAACATTATATTTATAATATTCAGCGCCTGTTATTTTATGGTGAGTAAAAAACCAATCTCTCGATTCTTTCCAAGCTAATTCAATATCTGCTTTCAATTTTAATTTTAAAGAATCATTTCCAATAACATACGTTCTGCCAACATCCGCTTCCCAATCTTCGAAAACAGGTCCGAAATCAAAAAATAAGATGTCATCATTTTCAATCATTAAATCAGGTGGATTTTCTTTGTAAGGTTGTAAGGTATTTTTGCCTGCACGAACAATTCGTTTGTGCCAAAACTTTGTGATACCAAATAATTCAAAAGCTAAATCAAATAATTGCTTATTTAATTCATTTTCTGTTTTGCCGGCTACAATCAATCCTCTTGTTTCAGCTTCATCAAATAAATGAATAGCTTTTCGTTCTGCTTCTAATAACTGTTTAATTTTATCCGTCATAATTTGTCGATATACTTATGTATATTACTTTAAATGATAAAGTTATTTAAAAAATCTAAAAAAATGAGTATAACTTTTTTTACAAAATATAGAATTAAACTATAATTTAAAGCTTCAAAAAATATAAATAAAAGTGATTCTTTGTATTGCCGAAAAACCAAGTGTTGGAAAAGAAATTGCCCGTATTGTTGGTGCTACTAACCGAAGAGATGGTTTTTTTGAAGGCAATGGTTATTTAATCAGTTGGACTTTTGGACATTTATGTACCTTAAAAGCACCAGATGATTACAGTGATGATTGGAAACGTTGGAATTTAGATTTTTTACCAATGATTCCTCCAAAATTTCAATTAAAAGTAATTGATAATAGTGGAGTAACCAAGCAATTCAATACTTTAAAATCATTAATTGAACAATGCACTGAAGTTGTAAACTGCGGTGATGCTGGCATTGAAGGGGAACTGATACAACGTTGGGTTTTATCAAAAGCATCAAATACTAAACCAGTAAAACGTTTATGGATTTCATCATTAACAGACGAAGCTATTCAGGAAGGATTTGGTAATTTAAAAGATAGTAAAGAATATGATTTGCTTTATGCCGCCGGTAATGCGCGTGCTATAGGCGATTGGCTATTAGGAATGAATGCCAGTAGATTATATACTGTTAAATATGCCAATGGAAAAGGTGTATTGTCTATTGGAAGAGTACAAACCCCTACTCTAGCGCTAATAGTAAATCGTTATAACGAAATACAAAATTTTAAACCTGAAATTTATTGGGAATTAAAAACAACCTATCGAGCCATCGTATTTAATTCAGCAAAACGAAAATTTACTGCAAAAGAAGATGCTAGTGCCATATTAGAAAACATTAAAAATAAATTATTTGAAATAGTTTCTAGCACTAAAAAAAATGCAAACGAAAGTCCATTACCATTATTTGACTTAACTTCATTACAAGTAGAGTGTAATAAAAAATTAAATTTTTCGGCAGATGATACTTTAAAACATTTACAAAAACTGTATGAATCAAAATTAGTAACCTATCCAAGGGTTGATACAACTTATCTTCCGGATAATATGTATCCAAAAATAAAAGGCATTTTAGAAAACATGAAGCCTTATGCTCAGTTTACTAAGGCATTATTGGATAAGCCTATCAGAAAAAGTAAAAAAGTATTTGATGATAAAAAAATAACAGACCATCACGCTATTATCCCGACAGGTATAACCCCACCTTCAGGAATGTATTTACCCGAAAAACAAGTATACGACATTGTTGCAAGAAGATTTATAGCAGCATTTTATCCTGATTGTGTAGTAAGTAATACAGTTGTATTAGGTGATGTGGATGGAAACGAATTTTCTGCTACTGGTAAAGTTATTTTAGAAGAAGGTTGGCGTGTTTTGTTTCCAAAAAAAGAAACAGATACAAAAGACGACGAAGAACAATTTATGCCACTATTTGTAAAAGGAGAAAAAGGAGAACATATTCCTGATTTACAAGAAAAACAAACACAACCACCAAAAATGCATACCGAAGCATCTCTGTTAAGAGCCATGGAAACAGCAGGCAAACAAGTGGATGATTTAGAACTTAGGGAATTAATGAAAGATAATGGCATTGGTCGTCCTTCAACCAGAGCAAACATTATTGAAACGTTATTTAAACGAAATTATGTTGTTAGACAAAGAAAAAATTTAGTTCCAACAATTACCGGTATTCAATTAATAAAAACCATTAATAACGAATTATTAAAATCGGTAGAGTTAACAGGAATGTGGGAAAAAAAATTACGGCAAATTGAAAAAGGAGAATACGACCCCCATTTATTTTTAAATGAAATGAAAGAAATGGTAACCAATTTAACTAAAGAGGTGAAATATGAAAATGGTAATT
>CANHPI010000172.1 GCA_947462425.1 Bacteroidota bacterium | reverse complement strand
TTTTGGTTTTATTAATAATTACGAATAAGGTACGAATATACGAATCTGTGTATGCAAAACGTATCATACACAGATTCGTATATTCGTATTAAGATTCGTAATCATTTTAATTCGTAATTATAATTGTTTTACATACTTCTAATTAATTCTTTCATTAATAAGGTCATTTTAGGTTCTTGCATTTTAGCAATTTGCTGTACCTCTTCATGGCTAACATTTTGAACATCACCCTCAACACCTAAATCAGTTACTATACTTACGCCAAAAACTCTCATGCCGCCATGTTTTGCAACAATAACCTCTGGTACAGTACTCATACCAACAGCATCTGCTCCAATTCGTCTTATATAACGGTATTCGGCTGGAGTTTCAAAACAAGGACCTGTTAAGCCGGCATACGAACCTTGACTAACTTTAATGTTATTTGCTTTTGCAATATCAACAGCAAGCGCTATTAATTTTTTATCGTAAGCTTCACTCATGTCTGGAAAACGAGGACCTAGTTCAGAAATGTTTTTGCCGATTAAAGGATTGGTTGGAAATAAATTAATATGATCGTTGATAATCATAATTTCACCAATTTCAAATTCAGGATTCATACCACCACTTGCATTCGAAACACAAACAGTATGAATTCCCAAGGCTTTCATAACTCTAACGGGGAATGTAATTTGTTGCATATTGTAGCCTTCATAAAAATGAAAACGACCTTGCATCGCCATTACTTTTTTACCACCTAATTCTCCAAAAATTAATTTGCCACTATGACCTTCTACAGTACTAACAGGAAAGTTTGGAATATCTTCATATGGCATTATAAACTCAGCGTTTATTTCTTTTACTAATCCGCCTAATCCGGTTCCTAAAATAATGCCTACTTCAGGGCGAAAGTTATTTGTTTTTTCAAGAATATTTTTTGTGGTGAAATTTATTTGTTCTAACATAATTTATAATTGTTTCGTTGAATTCGTCGGCTTTATCTTTAAAATCCACTTCTATTGGCAAAGTATACAAAGGTAACGTATTTGCTATATCCTGCAAGTTGCTGCTCATTAATCTCATGGCATCTTTTTCGGTAGTGACTACAATTTTATTTCCTCCTTCAATAGCATCTAATTCTGCTTTGATTGTAGCAATATCATTTATAGTAAATGAGTGGTGATCAGGAAATTGAAGGTGTTTTACATCAGCAGCATACTCTTTAAGATAAGTAATCATGGGTGATGGATTTCCAATACCCGTAAACACAACAATACGGTAACGAAATAAGTCGTTTAATGTATCGATTGTTTCTAATGGGTTTCCAAAGCCTTTTAATTCTCCATACTCAAGCCAGCTAAAAAACAAACGCTGATGGGCTAAAGGTTTTAAATCTTTAATCACATTTCTGATTTCGATAGGTGTTGTATTTTGCGGAGTTTTGCTTATAATGATAATATCTGCCCTGCGAATTCCTTTTATAGATTCTCTTAAATAACCTGCGGGCATCATACAGTCATTTATATATAAATTTGAATACTCACTGATAACGATTTTAAGTTCGCAATTTAAAGCACGATGTTGAAAGGCATCATCTAAAATAATGACCTTAGGCGGTTCAGTAAATTCCAATATTTTTTTTACTCCGTTAACTCTATTAGCGTCCACACATACATCAAGCTCTGGATTTTTAGTTTTGTATTGTAATGGTTCATCTCCAATATCAAAAGCGGTAGTACTTTCACTTGCATGAATAAAGCCATTAGTTTCACGCTTGTATCCTCTGCTTAAAATGGCAATTTTAGCATGGCTTTTTAATAAGTTTATTAAATACTCAACATGAGGGGTTTTGCCAGTGCCGCCAACGGCTAAATTACCAACACAAATAGTATGAACATCAAATGATTTGCTGTTAAAAAAATTCCAATCGTATAAAAAATTACGAATGGAAGTGATGAAGCCGTAAATGACAGCAAATGGAAAAAGGATTATTTTCTTTAAAATCACCTAAATTTTATAAAGTAGTGAATTTAAGGGGTTTTTGTTAAAAAAGGAAATTTAAACTCAATTAAAAGTTTTTTGTAATTTATAAGTAAAAGTCTGATTTCTTTAAAATATAAACTTAAACAGATTTTAACGAAACAAAGAAATATGTCCATTACGGATAATTTTTTTATCAGTAATTTTTTGAATAGCTTCTAAACGGTACACATAAACATCATCAGGACAAGGATTGCCTTTAAATTTACCATCCCATTTTGCATTCATGTTATTTGATGAGTAAACTGTATTTCCCCACCTATCAAATATAGTGATTAAAAAATAAGAGTATTCGCACTGAAAAACAGGATAAAACAAATCATTTTTATCATCTTCATTTGGCGTAAAGCTATTTGGAATAAATACTTCGCAGTCACAATTTTTATATTTTATGGTGACGCTATCTGTTTTTACACCGCAATTTTTGGAGGTACTTTTTACCCAATATAAGCCTTCTTTAGTTGCATTTATGCTTGATGTATTTGCGCCTGTATTCCAGTATAGTTTAACATCTGTCGACGCTTTTACCGATAATGTTTTATTTGGTTCGTTTTCGCATATTAAAACTTCTTTGCCAAAATTTGGGATAACTGAATTGGCTGAGCTAACTTTAAATGTATCTGTGTAAGAACAGCCTTTGTTGTTTATTTTTACCCAGTAAATTCCTTGTTTTTCAATTTTTATTTGGTCGGCAGTTTCACCATTACTCCAGGTATATTTGTATCCCTTGTTTTTTGTTGTAATAATAATTGGGTTTCCACAAATTAGTGTATCTCTGATTTTAAAATTAGGTTTGTCATTTAATTTTAAATAGGTGGTATCTATTAATATATTTTTCCCATCAATTATTTTTATAATATGTAAGCCTTTATATTTAACATATAATTGCTTGGCATGTACAATAATTGCTTTTGGTGTTTGCCAGTAAAAAGTAGCCATTTTGCTCACTTTTTCTTCCGGAAATTTAATTAAAGACGAATCTCCTGCACAAATAATAGTTGTATCGGGTAATAAATTTAGGGCTTTAGTTTGAGCATAATTATAACTCAGCAGTAAGCTAAATAAAATAAAAAATATGTATCGGTTTAAATTCAAATAATTGTAAAAATAGGTTGTTTCAATTTTTGTTTTAGTTATTGTATATTAATTTATTACAAAATTTTAAATATTAAATCTGTAAAGAAATTGTTATTCTAGTTCCTTCTTCGGGTATAATTAATTCGGACTTGTCCATTATTTCTACTTTCTGATTTTTGCCTGTTAATTTTGTATTTAGTTCTAAAATATTTTCAATTGTTTTTGTTCCTAATGATTTGTGACCTGCTTTGGCATGTTCTTTAGCTTTATAAAAGCCAATTCCATCATCTTCTATTATAATAAGTAATGTATCTTTATTTTCTTTTTTAAAGCGAATGTGTAAATTGCCATGCTCATGTTTTGGCAATATGCCATGTATAATTGAGTTTTCGGCATACGGCTGTATAATCATGTTGGGGATTTTGATATCTAAAGTATTGATATCAGGAGCAACTTCAATATGAAAATCAAATTTGCCTTTAAACCTTTCTTTTTCTAAATCTAAATAATAGTTTAATCTTATTAATTCCTCATCTAATGTTATTTCACTTTGGGCTGCTTTTTCAATAATCATGCGAATCAGTCGCGAAAATTTAGCTAGGTATTCGCTGGCTTTTAAGGAGTCGTTTAAGTTGATGTAATTTTGAATAGAGGTTAAAGAATTGAAAATAAAATGTGGACTCATTAGCGAATTCATAGCCTGATGTTTTAATAAATTAACCTGCCGATCTTCCTGAACTCTTCGGGTAGCTTTTTTTCGTACCCTTCTAATTACAATAAAAACAATAATCATAAAAATGAAAATTGTACCAAAAATAATAGACAAAGTAAACCATGCTGTTTGTTTAAAGGGAATGTCTTTTTGAATGGTAATGATAATTGAGTCGCTCCAATTGATACCATCATATGAGCATATAATCTCTAATTTATGAGATCCTCCATCGATGGAGGTTAAATGTATTTGTCTGTTTTCTAAACTAAACCATCCCTTATTGTATTTGTATCTGTAATATTGTTTGTTTGGTTTGACATATAAAGGACTCGAAAAACCAATCATTACATCGGATTGTGAACTGTTTAATTTTAAAATAGAATTATTTAATTCTAATAAACTACCATCAGCATCAATAGATGTAATAAATAATTTATTGGCAACCCTTACCTGTTTTAATAAATCGTTTATATTACATAATGTAATTCCTTTATCGCTGCAAATACAGCAATTGTTTCCATCAAATACAATATCATTTATCGTATTTGAAAGTAAGCCGTTTGATTTATTGTATATAACAATAGGGTTAAACTTATTATCACAAATAAATAAACCGTCTAATGTGGCAATCCAAATTTTGTTTTGATAGAATTTTATTTTTTTTACCGCCGTTAATTGTTGTTCACCAATTTGTTGGATAAGTATAGAATCTTCAAATATTGTAATTCCATTTTCATGAGCTAAATAAGTTTTATTTTCATGGTGCTCAATATTATTTATTCCAAAACTAAATAATTGGTTTTTATAATTTTTATAGCTCCTATTTTTAAAAGAATAGATACTTAAGCCATCAGAGGTACCAATAAATAAGTTGTCATTTAATTCGTAAATGCTATTAATCCGAGTTCTATAATCAGGAAATGATACAAGAGTATCTATGATACTGTATTTTTCGGAAGTATAGTTTTTTATTTTATATAATGTTCCTGTTCCATCTGCCATATAGGCTTCTGTTGGATTTTTACAATATTTAAATAATCTAGAAGCAATAGGGGAGAAATTGTAAAAGGAATTATTAATTAAAAATGAGCGCTTTGTATTTGCAGAGGAATTTGTTTTTGAATATATAACATTCTTTCCTATTGGATAAATGCCGTAAACAGATTCGTTAAACAATTCATCGGGAGCAATAACTGTTTGGGTATTGTTATTGGTTTTATCAAATATAAATAAACCATTATTTGTTCCAACTACAATGCTTTTTTCGATAAAGGAAGCACTGCTTACAGGTAATATCTTGCGTCCAGATGTAAAGGAGATATTTTGTAGTTGTGGGTTTTGAATAAAGTAAACGCCATCATTAAAAGTCCCTATCCAAATATGGTCGTCGGTATCTTTAAAAATGCAATTAATTAAAACTTTGTCAATACCCAATAAATCAAAAGCATCGAAAGTGATATTATTTTCAATCACATATAAATTATCATCCGGAATGTTTGTGAACCAAATACGTTGGTATTTATCTACAATTAATTTACTGACACGTGCAACATTATTGGCACTAAAATAACTACTGGCTTTTTGTGTTTTAACAGATATTGTTTTAATTATTTTATTGTTATTTATGCAGTAAATGGCATTATCGCTACCAACATATAAAGTTCCGTTGGCATCTTCGGTAATTGAGTAAATGGAGATTTCTTTCCCAATATTTAATTTTATTTGCTTACCGTTTTCGAATTCGTATAAACCATCTGTTCTGCCAACTAATACCTTATTTTGTTTGGTTTTAAAAAGTGCGAATGCCTGATTGTTATTATCTAATTTTTTTACATTATCGTCACTTATTTTGCCTGATTTTAATTCGATTGCCGAAACAGAAATCTGATCATTTAATGAATAGCTATATTCATTATCTATAATTAATTCATCAACAGAATTAGTAAATACTAAGTTTTTAAGAAGTGAAGCCTCATTTTTTTGTTTATTGTATTCGTATATTCCTTCTCTTCTATTTATAATAACTAAATTATTATTAAGGTTAAATCCAATATTTCTGATGAAGTTAGATTTAAGAGGTGTTTTGGGCTTTATTTTCTCAAATTTATAACCATCAAAATTGTAAACACCATTTTCGGTAGCTAGGTATATAATGTGTGATTTATCTTGCTTAATTGCAAACACATTAGCATTACTTAAACCATCTTCTGGACCGTAATGTTGAAACGAAAAACTACGATTTTGAGCGAGAGTGCTTATTGTTGAAAATAATGCGCCAAAAAAAAATAGATATAGCTGCCTTGTATACATGATATATCTTATAAAAATACTGAATAATTTTTTAATGAGTTTGTTTTATCTCCTTCATAATATAACGTTATGATGAAAATGTAATTTACTTGGGAGTTACAGCTTTAGTTTTTAAAAACTCAGCAAATTCTTGAGAACGCGCTTTTGATACCTGAATGCTTGTACCATCTGCCATAATAATAGTTCCTCCTTCTGCATTAGAGTATTCCTTAATAAAATCTATATTTATTAAGGATGAACGATGAATTCTAAAAAACACAGTAGTAGGTAA
>CANHPI010000171.1 GCA_947462425.1 Bacteroidota bacterium | reverse complement strand
CCATCAACACGAGTTCCTTTTAAAATGACTTGAGCCTCAACTTCAATAGCTCTAAGTGTTGCAGCTGTATCGGTTGTAAAATAAGGGTTTCCGGTACCTGCGCCAAAAATAACAACACGTCCTTTTTCTAAATGACGAACGGCTTTACGTCTGATATATGGTTCGCAAATTTGTTCCATTTTAATGGCGCTTTGTAAACGCGTTTGTACGCCTAAACCTTCTAAAGCTGCTTGAATTGCCATGGAATTAATTACAGTGGCTAACATGCCCATATAGTCGCCATGAACACGATCCATGCCACCTTCTTCAGCTTGAATACCTCTAAAAATATTTCCCCCACCAATAACAATAGCAACTTCACAACCCGAATCAGATGCCTCTTTTATTTCTTTAGCGTATTCCATTAAACGAACTTGGTCAATACCAAATCCTTTATTTCCCATTAAGGCTTCGCCTGATAATTTCAAAAGTATGCGTTTGTATTTCATAGTTGTAGTCGAATTTAAATATCTATAAGTGTTATGGTGATTGGTAATTAATTAGTTCTATCTCTTTTAAATCATAAGGAAAAAAAAGAACAAAAAAAATCCCGAATAAAAATTCGGGATTTAAATAAAATTAAGATAATGCGTAACGTTTAAACGCTGTTGCAGTTAATCCTTTATCTACACTTTGTAAATATTGAGCTACTGTCATTTTGTTATCTTTAATAAACTCTTGATTTAATAAAGTTGATTCTTTGTAAAATTTAGCAATTTTCCCTTGAGCAATTTTTTCAACCATATCCTCTGGTTTACCTTCTGCACGAATTACTTCACGAGCAATTTCTAATTCTCTTTCTAACATAGCAGGAGTTACACCTTCTTTATCTAATGCAACTGGAGCCATAGCTGCTGCTTGCATTGCTACGTTTCTTCCAACTTCATCAGCCACTTCTTTATTAAATCCAACAATTACAGAAACACGGTTTCCTGGGTGAATGTATGCAGATACTTTTTCAGCAGTAATAACTTCGTAATATCCAATTTCAATTTTCTCACCAATTTTACCAACTTGCTCCATAAATTTATCACCAACTGTAATGTCGTTGTTATATGGTAAAGTTAAAATCTCTTCTTTAGTTTTTGCATTTTTTGCTAATGCTATATCAGCAATAGAATTTGCGAATGCGATAAAATCTGCATTAATTGCTACGAAATCAGTTTCGCAGTTAATCCAAATTAAAATACCTGTTTTACCATCTGTTGATGTTTTTGCTAAAACTACACCTTCCTTAGAATCTCTGTCCCCGCGATTTGCTGCAACTTTAGCTCCTTTTTTACGAAGGTAATCTACTGCTTGTTCAAAATCACCATTATTTTCTTCTAATGCTTTTTTACAATCCATCATACCTGCTCCGGTTTGTTGACGTAATTTGTTTACTTCTTGTGCTGTAACTGCCATTTTTTTATTTTTTATGTATTAATTAAAATTTGTTTAAAAAAAACGGCCTTCCCTGATTAGGAACGGCCGTTAAAATTATAGTAGTGAAAAATTATTTTTTCGCTGTTGTTCTTTTACGAGCCGATGGTTTACGAGCACCTTCTTCATCATCAGATTTAGCACCTTTAATATTTAATCCTGCTGCTAATTCTTCTGCTTCATCTTTAGAGCTTCCGCCTTCTTTTTCTTCAGCTGCATTAGCTTCTTTATCCATTTTACGATCGCCTAAACCTTCGTTAATTGCTTTACACATTAAGTCTACGATGTAAGCAACAGAAGTTGAAGCATCATCGTTAGCTGGAATTGCGTAATCAACAAAATTAGGGTTAGAGTTAGTATCAACAATAGCAAAAGTTGGTATGTTTAAACGTTTTGCCTCTGCTACCGCGATATGTTCTTTAGAAATATCAACAATAAATAAAGCTGAAGGTAAACGAGTTAAATCTGCTACAGAACCTAAGTTTGTTTCTAATTTAGCACGCTCACGAGTAATTTGTAATTTTTCTTTTTTAGAAATATTATCAAATGTTCCGTCAGTTGCCATTTTGTCAATTTGCGACATCTTACGAACTGCTTTACGAATAGTTGCAAAGTTAGTTAACATACCACCTGGCCAACGCTCAGTTACATAAGGCATATTTACTGCCTTTACTTTTTCTGCAACAATATCTTTAGCTTGTTTTTTTGTAGCTACGAATAATATTTTTTTACCAGAACGAGCAATTTGCTTTAATGCTGCTGCTGCCTCATCAATTTTTGCTACCGTTTTGTTTAAATCAATAATATGAATACCATTTTTTTCGGCATAAATATAAGGAGCCATTGCTGGATTCCATTTTCTTTTCAAGTGACCAAAATGAGCACCAGATTCTAATAATTCGTTGAATGTATTTGTATTTGACATATCTGTATAATGTATTGTAAATATTAACGTTTGCTGAATTGAAAACGTGCACGAGCTTTTTTCTGACCGAATTTCTTACGTTCAACCATACGAGGGTCACGTGTAACTAAACCTTCTGCACGTAAATCTTTTTTCAATTCAGGATTTATTTCTACTAATGCTTTTGCAATTGCTAAACGCACTGCTTGAGCTTGACCAGTAGTACCACCACCATTTACATTTACTTTTACATCATACTCTCCAACAGCCTTGGCGTTGTTTAATGATTGTAAAACATAATATTGTAAAGTTGGAGTTTTAAAGTATTCTTTATAATCTCTCTTGTTGATAGTGATTACTCCTGTACCTTTAGATACATAAGCACGTGCTACCGAACATTTTCTGCGACCTGATGTGTTTATTACTTCCATTTGATTATGCAATAATTGTTGTTAAATCTACTTTCTTTGGTTGTTGTGCTGCATGATCATGTTCAGATCCAGCAAATACAAATAAATTTGTATTTAATGTTCTTCCTAAACGTCCTTTAGGTAACATACCATGCACTGCATGTTTAATTACTTCTTCAGGTTTTTTAGCTAACATTTCTTTTGGAGTAGCAAAACGTTGCCCACCTGGGTGACCAGTATAACGAACGTATTCTTTATCATCCATTTTAGCACCAGTAAAACGAACTTTTTCAGCGTTGATAACAACGATGTTTGCACCACAATCAGTATGAGGTGTAAAGTTAGTTTTATGTTTACCGCGTATTAAATACGCAAGTTTAGAGGCCAAACGACCTACAACTTCATTTTCTGCGTCAACCAATAACCATTCTTTTTCAGAATTAGCTTTGTTAACAAATTTTGTTTTATAGCTTAATGCGTCCACGTGTTAATTTTTAATGTTAATCTAATTTGGGCGGCAAATATATGCTTTTTTTTATGAGTCGCAAACTTATTTGACGGAATTTTAGAATTATTTTTTACTTTTGCGCTATTTACGCAAAAGTAATAAAATTAAATTCAGAGTTAAAATTACGTTTAATTTATGAAATAGTTTATGGAGCATTTTATTTTAATGTCTGATATCAAATATTTGGGTTCCAATAATCAAGATGGAGTTAAAAAGGAATTGCAAAATGTTATTGGAGTTATCAATAAAATTAATAAAAAACATTTTATAACTCCTTTAGATTTAGTTTTGCCAAATGAATTTCAAGGCATAACTAATAGTTTACAAGGTAGTTTAGAGATACTGTTTGATATTGAGGAATGCCTCATAGAAAACAATCTTGATTTTAAATTAAAACATGTGTTATATCATGACACAATAGAAACTGTGCAAAGTAAACACTCTGCTTATGAGCGTTTAGGTTTTGGCTTAATAGATGCGCGGGAAAGGCTTCAGTTAATTAAAAAAACAGATAGTCGTTTTTTAATTGCTACCAGTAATGAGAAAACAAGTTTGTATTTAAATAACCTGTTTATGATTTACGAAGATTATGTTGATTCTTGGAAAAAAAGCGATTATGAATATGTGAAGGCTTTTTTAAATCACATGAATTATAAAGAAGTGGCCGAATTATTTTCTATAAATATTTCAAGCGGTTGGCGCAGAGAGAAAAGTTTAAAAATGAAACAATACTATACTATTAAGGAAATGATTTTGTCGGGGATTTAAGGAATTATTAAACGAAATAATTAGTTGCATTGAGTAACTATAAATATTATTTAAGGATTTCCAACATCAAATGTCTGGAAAAGGGAGCGTCTCCAAAGCCTTTAGCTATTTTTCTTAATTCCATAATGTAATATTTATATACTAAAATCGGAAATATTCCGATTAAATACAATTACATTAACAATAATAAATGATATTTTATAAGATAATCGGAATATTTCCGATTATCTTATTTATTTTAAATATAGTGGTTTATTGCCTAAGCTTTTTGAGAAAAAGTAATGAACAATTCAATTGTTCCCCCTATGTTCCCCCCGTTAAATCAAAAAGCCTGTAAATACTTGATTTACAGGCTTGTTTTGACTTTTTCAGCGGTCCGGACGGGAACCACTTATAATATAATAGCACTTGGCTTTCAGTTAGTTGAGTCAGTTTTATTAATCAATGCCACCGAAAATGCCACCTTTTAAAATACTTCAATTCAGCTTGTTAATGAACTTGTTGAAACGAAGTTAAAAATAAAAATTGATTAAATAAAATTTAATCAATGTGAATTTAATATTTTTTTTAAGTTGATAAGCTTACTTGAACATCAGTAATATCAATGCCTGTATAAGAACAAAATTCTTTTATGGTAATAAATTGATGTACTTCTTTTTGATTCTTCTCTCTGATTTTTTCAAGAAGTTTACGACCATATCTTTCACTTTTTCCAGTTATACGCATAATATCTTTAGGGTAAATACAAATACGCTGCGGAACTTTCATACACTATCTATGCTTTATCTATACATTAATTATACATTATGTATAACAAAGATAACATTATCATTTATTGAATAATGTGGCATAATCGGAATAAAATTAACAAAATGATTATAAGCGGAACACGCTATTTCATTGTGATTAAAAGCTAATATACTTTTGTATTGTCAAAAAAATCTATTCGCGATAGGATTTAAATTTGACCGTTTTGGTGGTTGACTGCGCAGCAGCCAACAAAATGAAACTAAAATTTAAAAATTATAATCATGGCAATACAAAAAGGAATAATCAAGCTAAAAGGAAAAATCGGAGAATTATCTTTTTACAAAACACAAGACGGGCATTTGGCTCGTGAAAAAGGCGGTGTGGATGCTAGCAGAATAGCTAACGACCCAGCATTTGTTAGAACAAGAGAAAACGGTGCTGAATTTGGATCATCAGCCACCTCTGGAAAAACTCTGAGAGATTCGTTACGCACTATGGTAATGACCGCTTCAGATAACCGAGTTACATCTCGATTAACAAAAGTGATGACTGATATAAAAAATCTTGATACAACCTCAGCACGCGGAGAACGAACTGTTGGCACTGCTATTGCTCTTGCTCCTGCAAAAGCATTGTTGAAAGGATTTAATTTTAATAACAAAGCTATTTTAGGAAGTATGTTATTTAAATCTTATGCAGTGAATGTTGGAACGGGTGAAATAACGATTAACGGTCTTGTACCCATCAATGACATTGCTTATCCGGCAGGAGCAACTCATGTGAGTATTAAAAGTTCTTGGGCAAAAGTAGATTTTGTAAACAATATTTATGATGTACAACTATCAAATATTGTCAATGCGCCAATCGATGCGAATCCTACAAACATGTTATTAACACCAGCAGCTGCACCAACAGGAGCAGGAACGGATTTGTATTTATTGCAAATTGAATTCTTTCAGGAAGTAAATGGCGTTCAATACACATTGAAGAACGGAGCTTATAATTCGTTAAGCATAGTTGAGGTAAATTAATCATGGAATTAATGCTCATTAGAAAATACGATAAGTTAGGTACTAATGGAACTCTATATAAAGGCGATGATATAATTTGTCATACTATTGAATTACCCTGGAAAGAAAATCAAAAAATGATTTCATGCATACCTGAAGGCAGGTATGAAATGGTAAAAAGATATAATGATAAATTTAAATGGCATTTTATTTTAATGAATGTGCCAAACAGAGCCTTTATATTAATTCATCCTGCAAACGATGCGCTAAAAGAACTGAAAGGGTGCATTGCACCTGTTACATTTTTAGCATCGGCTGGAAAGGGTTATGAATCTAAGAGTGCCCTAAAGAAAATAATCTCCATCGCTTTTCCAAGGCTAGAACAACAAGAAAAAATTTATCTAACTATTAAATCAAAAAACGAACTATGAAACTTATTGATAGACTAAAATCTCCAACACCAAAGTTCTTTAAAATATTAAGAAATGTTGGATTAGGATTAGCTGCCGCAGGTAGCGTTATTGTTGCAGCGCCAATAGCTATACCCACAATTATTGTAACCATAGGCGGTTATTTAATTGTAGCTGGTAGT
>CANHPI010000170.1 GCA_947462425.1 Bacteroidota bacterium | reverse complement strand
TCATATCTTCTTCCGTTAAGCCTATGCCATAAAGCATTGCTTGAGAAGCTGGTTGAGACTCATCTTGAGTAACTGTTTTACTATAGCGATTTAATTCCATGATTTATATTTTATACTAATGAGAAATTTCCGTATTCGTTAAAAGCAACGCGACGTGTGTATTTAGCTTGAAGTATTGCTCCTAAAGAATCTTCCCATTTTAATTTAAAAGGTACTCTATCTAAAGAGGCTATACCTGCTACTTCCGCTGCAGTTCCAGTAAAAAAGGCACTATCAGCTCCTTTAACTTCTTCAGGTGTAAAATACTTTTCTACTAGTTTAAAACCTAATTCATCACACAATTCAAACATCGTAGCGCGAGTGATTCCAGGTAATATATTTCCTAATGGAGATGTATATAATACTTCATCTTTTTCAAAAAAGAAATTAGCTCCTGGTCCTTCAGCAACATTTCCATGTGCATCTAATAATAATGCTTCATCAAAACCTTTTTGTTTAGCCTCAGTAGTGGCTAAAATAGAGTTTACATAATGACCTGTAACTTTTGCATCAACATGGCAAGATTTAGGATTAGGGCGCTCATAAGAAGATATGGTAACATCCAATAATTTATCTCCCAAATATTTTCCCCATTCCCAAGCACATAACATCACATGAACTTCATCTGTAGGAGTAAGCGACATATTAGCGCCCGCAAATATTAAGGGGCGGATGTAGGCATTTCCTAAATTATTTTTCTTAAGTAATTGATAGGTTAAACTTGTTAGCTCATCAACACTATAATTTACTTTTAAATACATTTTTTCGGCAGAATACAATAAACGTTTATAATGCTCTTCCGCTTTAAATATTCTTGTTCCATCCGGTGTTTCGTATGAACGAATGCCCTCAAAAGCGCCACTACCATAATGCATGGTTTGAACATAAGGGCTAACCATTACATCTTTAGCTTTTAGCCATTCGCCATTAAAAAAAACTTCTGTGTTGTCGTTGTAATACATCTTTCTTTATTTTAAAATTATTAATAAATAAAAAAAGCCTCCCGTTAGGAAGGCTTAATTGTTATCATAACATTATCCTTCCCTTCAAGAGATTGAAATAATAATTATGCTATTAGTTGATTTGTTTAACATTATTTTAGTGCAATGCAAAATTAAATTATTTTAAAACTGAAATATCTAAATAAGTTAAAGGATTTAGTAAGTCTGAAGAACTCAATTTTAATGAACTATAATTTTATTAATTTATGTGTGGTTAATTTATTATCAACCAGCACCTTTAAAAAATAGACACCGCTGCCCAAATTATTTACATCTATATTAAATGATTGCAAACCCATTTTATATTTTAAACTTCCTATGGTTTTAATAACACAACCTATACCATCAATGATTTCAAATGAAACCTCAGCTGTCTGAAATAATTTTAACTCAAGTGTGAAATTATCAATTGCGGGATTTGGATAAATAGATATTTCTGAATCCAATTTTTGGTTACACAAATTATCTACATAAATAATATTTGATTGACTCCTTTTACCATCATAATCAGTTTGGCTTAAGCGATAATAAGCTAAGCCATCTAACTTATTTTCATCAATAAATGTATAATTTAGTATTTTACTGCTATTACCTGCTCCTTTTAAACTTCCTATAATCTCAAAATTTACACCATCTATTGAACGCTCTATATTAAATTCCTGATTGCTTTTTTCTGATGCCGTTTGCCAGTTTAAAATCACATTACCGTTATTGCAATCACCTTCAAAACGAGTAAGTTCGATGGGGAGGATTATAATACTAGAAGTGCATGCGCCAGTATAGGATGGCGTAGAAGGGCTTGTAAAAGTTGTTGGCGCAAGTGTATTGGTTTTAACAACTGTTCCTTCAAAAACTATTGGATTCCCCGAATTAGCAATTGTAAAAGTGCCTCCAGTTTGACCAATCTCATTCCATATACAATTATTTGCACTGATAGAGCCTGAGCTATTATGGACGTCATCTGCTTTATTAGCAGAATTCCCATTAAAAAAACACGATTCTATTATTACCGCACCACCAGCATTACCTATTGCGCATCCTCGCATCCCTCCAGAAGATCTATGATTTGTAAACTTAGACCTATAAAACGCCGCATTTCCACCTAAAACTTCGATGGAACCACCTATAGCAGTTCCAGCCGCATAAGCACTCCTAGAATTATTAAAATATGAATCATAAACTTTTAAGTCTCCAGTTTCCATGTAGATATCCAAAGCATTAAACGTTGAGACGCAATTTTCATTTTTGTCAAAAATGGAATTTTTTATTTCTACTTTTTGCGTCGAACTTCCTCCCGTAATCCTAATGGCACCGCCATGAGAGCCGCCAAAACAATCTCCACTATTTCCAGTTAGAACATAATTTGAAATCAGAAAATTAATATTATTTCCTATCACGTGAAATACACCAGAATAATTAGATGTGGTAGTGTTACACACTCCGCCACCTCCTATAAAACTAGATGAAGTATTTGCTAAAACATGAACAGCCATATCTCCCGTGCTTCCACCATTCTTTTCAAAGAGTACATCCTGTACAACAATTCCAGTATAGGTTGTTACGCCATTCCCAATAAATAAAGCTTGCGCCGTTCCTCCAGAAGAATATCCATATTCTTGTATCATCAAATTTTTTAACAGAACATTGTTTGCTAATATTTTCATAAAATAACCACTAGCGTTATTCGAATTAAAAAAGGTTAAATTAGTGCCAGCTCCAATAATGTTTAATCCATTCTTTGAAATGTTAATTCCTGCATCGGAAAAAGTACCAGCATCTATGTATATTATATCTCCTGAATTAATGGATGCGGAATACTGTGTTAAAAGATATGTTAAACTTAATACGGGAGTGGATGGGGAAAGTCCTCTTCCTGGAGAATTTACTCCAACATATCCCGTTCCTGAAACAATACAATACACATCGTTAGTTGTAAAGCCATCATTAACATAGTAGTTAGTTGATATAAGGTTACCAAAATTTAAAAAAGAAAAAGAAATTATTATGAGTAAATTTTTTATCATTTTTCGGTTAATGTTATATCAAAATTATATCATATTTATGCTTTTATAAGTAAATATTAATTACTTTTAGTAAGTCTGAATTTAGGGATATGAAAAAAAATAGCAATGCGTTTATATTGATAAAAAGCTTAACCATGTCGGAAAAGAGGTATTTTAAAATATTTTCTGAAAGACATACCATTGGCACACAAAATAAATACGTGGCTTTATTTAGTGAATTAGAAAAAAATAAAACTGAAAATGATATTGAAATAAAGAAAAACCTTAAAGAATTAGGAATTAATGCCGATTTTATTTCGGCTGATAAAAACTATCTCTATCAATTAATTTTAAGAAGCTTAAATGAGTTCCATAACTCAAAAACGTTCAATCTGCAGGTAAAAGAATTACTGTTGTCAATCGAAATCTTATTTCATAAAGGATTATACAATGAATCATTAAAGTTGATTACAAAAGCCGAAGAGCTGGCTGATGAATGTGAAAACTTTCAATTAATGATTGATATTTTAACTTGGAAAAAAAAATGCAGAGGTTATTCGTTAGGCTTAAAAAAAGCGTCTGAGGTAAATTTAGAAATTGATAAGTATCTTGTTTTATTAAACAACTTAAAACATATCACTGATATTTACTACGAAAGTAATGTAATGCAAGCTCAAAATGAACAACATTCGAAAGATGATGTGCTGAAAAAATTTAAACTTATTTTAAATCAACCTATATTGAAGTTTGAAAAAAATGCACTATCGTTTTCAGCAAAAATATTTTATCATTTAATATATTCAAACTACTACTATTCTATTGACGATAAAGAAAATGAATTTTACCACTTACAAAAGTTAGTTGATATTTTAAACGTATCTAAAACATACTCTACAGAAAACCCTCTGGATTACGTGTCTATTTATAATAGACTTTTATCCATCAAAAAATTCTTTCCTTCTTCCTCATTTTTTGAGGATATAAAAGTTTTGAATGATTTTACAAAAAAAATAAATATAAGAAAAGAAGTAATTACAGATAGGGTATTTATTCACACAAATACCCATGAATTAGAATACTATTTGATCAACAATAACTTTCAACAAGCACTAGATAAAATTATACTCATTGAGAATCAAATTTCTGCTTTAAAAATGAATATTGAACCCTATCACATGCTTTATTTTTATTATTTGCACGCTATTACACTAGTATGTGTTGGTCAATTCAATAAGGCATTGAAGTTTGTAAATAAGTCATTAAATGAGTTTAATTTTGAGTCAAGACCTCAGGTTTATTCAAGAATTGAAGTTTTAAATGTTATAATTCATTACGAACTAAAAAACTATACGTTGGTTCAATCTATTTCAAAATTAGTTTTAAAAAACAAAAGATTAAACCAAATATTAAATCCATTTGAGGAAGGTATTTTAAAAATCTTACTAAAAATTACATCTTCAAAGCACCTAACGTTAAAAGAAGAAATTACTTATTTGGAGAGTTTCGCAAAAACGATGAATGATATAACAAGTGAGAAAAAATCATCTTCAAATTCTTTAATTGCAAATTACGAGAAATGGTTAATGGCTAAAATAAAGAGAAAGTTAGTTTGCGAAGTTTATAAATAGAATTTTAAAATATTTCGAATTCATCTCCATCCAATAAAACCGGAAACTTACTCCGAAAATCTTCTAAATAATTATAAGACAGACTTAATGTTTCGGCTTTATCTTCGTGTGATTGAATAGTGCTCATTAATTCTCCACGAGGATTTATAACCGCTGAATCCCCAGAATGCGAAACCCCATTTTCGTCATTTCCAATTCTATTTAATCCTACCACATAGGATTGATTTTCAATAGCTCTTGCAATCAATAATTGTTTCCAAGGATAGGCGCGCACTTCAGGCCAATTTGCAACATAAATTAAAACATCATAACTATTTTCTTTTTGGTTTTTACTCCATACCGGAAATCGCAAGTCATAACAAATTAGAGGGCAAATTTTCCAGCCTTTATAGTCAAATATTAATTTTTCGGGTCCTGCTGTATAAAACTGATCTTCGTTCCCCATTTTAAATAAATGGCGCTTATCATAAAATTGAAAACTACCATCTGGTTTTACCCAATATAATCTGTTATAAAACTGTCCTTTATCTTTTACAGAAATACTTCCAACTAAAACACAATTTTTTTGTTTTGCTTTTTCGATCATCCATCGCAATCCTTTTCCTCCATGTTCTTCAGCAAATTGTTTAGGATTCATTGTAAAGCCGGTAGTAAACATTTCTGGCAATACAATAATATCTGTTGGTATAATGATGTTATTAATTTTAGAATCAAAGTGCTTTAAATTACTTTCTGCATCTTCCCAATATAAATGGGTTTGAATAATTGTTATGTTTAAATCTTCCATTTAATTTTGATTATTATATACTAGTTTTATTTCTATACTCTTAAGTTCAAAAAGCTTCTTTAATTTAGTTATATTGTAATTAGAAGCTTGTTTTAACCAAAGGTTGTTAAGTAAAGTTATTACTTAATTTTTCTAACTAAAGTTTACATAGTATTTCTGCTGCTTTTTCTAAAGTTTCTTCTTTTTTTGCAAAGCAAAAACGTAACAATTGTTGCTGATTTTCTTTTGTATAAAAAACGGATAATGGAATAGACGCTAACCCTTTTTCTTTTGTTAATCTTATTGCAAAATCAGTGTCCATTTCGTCTGTAATGGTTTTGTAATTTAATAGCTGAAAGTAAGTGCCAGTGCAAGATTCAATGGTGAAACGCGAAGTTGAAATTAGTTTTCTAAAATAATCACGCTTTGCTTGATAAAATTTATGAAGTTCAAGATAAGTAGTGCTATCTTTTAAATAATCTGCTAAAGCAAGTTGAAATGGATTGTTAACGCAGAATACTAAAAACTGATGTACTTTTCTAAACTCAATCATTAACTCTTTTGGTGCAGCTACATAACCAATTTTCCAACCAGTGGCATGAACTGTTTTACCAAAAGAGGAAACAATAATAGATTGTGCCGCTAAGGTTTTAAATCTAGCTGCGCTTTGATGTTCTTTGCCATCAAAACACATATGCTCATAAACCTCATCACTAATTACAATAATATTTTTACCTATCACTAATTTTTGAAGTTCAAGTAAATCACTTTCCAAAAGGGTTGTGCCACTTGGATTGTGTGGCGAATTAATAATGATCATTCGGGTATTATCTGTAATGGTTTTTTTTACAGTTTCCCAATTAATAGTAAAGTTTGGATATTCTAAAGCAATGGGTTTTACAATTCCGCCATGAACTTCAATGGCAGGAATGTAGCAATCGTAAGCGGGCTCAAAAACAATAACTTCATC
>CANHPI010000169.1 GCA_947462425.1 Bacteroidota bacterium | reverse complement strand
TGGACACTTTTAAACTTTGAGCAATTTGTTGTGCAGCCAACAATTTCAAAAATAATTTTTGATAAGTATGATCAAGCATGGATAGTTTTACCACGTAATATCGGATTAATGGTTTATAAAGATGTAAATGGTTTATCACAACCAAATTCTTCCAATACAAAATTTTTAAGCAGCGTTACCGGTAACGGGAAATTGCCTTCACAAGATATTCATTCAATTTGTGAGGACAAGGAAGGACATATTTGGCTTGGTACAGCTAAAGGCATAGCTGTGTTTTATAATCCAGAAAATGTATTCACCACTTCAAATTGGGATTGTCAACAAATACTAATTGAGCAAGATGGTTACGTTCAAATACTATTAGAAAATGATATTATAACATCCATTGCTGTAGATGGAGTTAACAGAAAATGGATAGGGACTCAAAGTTCGGGTGTTTATTGTTTATCATCAGATGGGCAAGAAGAAATTTATCATTTTACTGCTGAAAATAGTCCACTCTATTCAAACACCATTAAGGATGTGGTTGTTGATGAAATTTCTGGAGATGTTTTTATTGCCACCGATAAGGGCATTCAATCATATAGAACTTCCATCATCAAAGGCTTTGAAGACTATTCTAAAATACATTCATACCCAAATCCAATAAGACCAGGATATTCTGGTAATGTTTATGTTACCGGATTAATAGATGAATCGGAAGTTAAAATTACTGATGTTAGCGGAAATTTGGTTTGGGCAACTAAATCTCAAGGTGGCCAAATAGAATGGAATCTTAAAACATTTAATGGCACCAAAGCTACTAGTGGTGTATATTTAATTTACTGTGCTACTGCTACTGGAGAACAATCAGCTACAACAAAACTTTTGATTATTAATTAATGCTTTATACAACGCAAGGCATTGTTTTGCATAATATAAAGTATGCCGATAAAAAAATAATTTCAAAAATTTACACAAAAGATTTTGGTTTAATTTCAGCCAATATCAATATTGGAACAGGAGCAAAGGCTAAAATAAAATCAGGAGTCATTCAACCTTTAACACAAATTGAATTCATTGTTTCGTTAAAAGAAAACAAAGATATTCAGCAAATCAATGAAATTAAATGCCTCTTTGTTTATACCGATTTACAATCAAATTTTAGTAAGTTGTGTATAGCACAATTTTTAAATGAAGTGTTGTATAAATGTATAAAAGAACAAATTCCCAACGATGATTTATTTGATTTAATTTGTAACACCTATCAATGGTTGGACAAAGTTGACGCAAATTTTATTGATACGCATATTTATTTTTTGTTTGAATTAACCAAGCATTTAGGTTTTTACCCAATTAATAATAGAGATAATACAACGGCTTATTTTGATACCTTGGAAGGTAAATTTTCTTCTAGCATCAAAAGTTTTCCATTAGGTTTTGATCATTGGCAATCAACTTTATTTGCTGATTTATTTTCACATACCATACTAAATCAAAAAAAAATAAACAGAAGCGAACGCTTAGCCATATTAGATTGCTTATTGCATTATTATAAAATGCAAATTCCAGGGCTTATTGAATTAAAGTCATATAATGTGCTGCAGGAAATGGCAAACGAAATGTAATTTTATTCTTCCTTATCCTCTTGCGTAAAATCTTTTAAGCGTTTTATTTTACGCTCCTTAATGTTAAATAATTCAATTAACATAGCAAATGCTAACGCCACGTAGGCATAGTTTTTATTCAATTCAATATGGTGTTCGTGCGGCAAGGTAGTATTGTAACTGTCAAGAAGCGCTTCTGTAACTAATATTCCGCCAATTACTAATAAAAAAGACAAAGCAATCATTTTAATACCAGGGTTTTTATTAATAAAATCAGAAACTAAACTTGAAAATAAAATCATTAATAACATAGATATAACAACAGCAGAAACCATAATTAAAACAACGCCCGATAAGCCAACAGCGGCTAAAATACTATCAAAAGAAAACACAAAATCGATAATGATGATTTGTACAATAATAGCCTTAAAAGTTGATTTCCCTTTTTTACCAGTACCAATTTCATCCTCATCACCATGAATATGTTCTTGAATTTCTTGCCATGTTTTTACTAATAAAAACAAACCTCCTCCTAATAAAATAAGGGCTTTACCCGAAATCCCATAAGCTCCTAAATGAAAAAAAGGCTCTTTTAATCCTGCAATATAACCCACAAAAAACAAAAGAATTGTTCTTACAACCAATGCTAAAAGTAGTCCAATTGTTCTGGCTTTTGATTGTTGTTCGCGGGGCAATTTATCAACCGCAATCGAAATAAAAATAATATTATCAATTCCCAATATTATTTCCAATATGGTTAAAGTAATTAATGTAATAAGCCCATTTATGGATAATAAGCTGGATAAATCAGTCGCGAAATTGTGCATATTTTTATTTAGGATGCAAATATAAGTGCTTTTTAAGCCTTTACCTAAAAAAATATGAATTGATTATGAGATAGTTATATATTTTAAGATACTATGCATAACAAGGTACTATAATAAATATATAACTTTGTAAAACATAACAAAGTGTATTTTAAATAAATAACATAAATACCTTAAAGTTGCGTTTTAAAAATACTTCAATAAATTTAAATATGATAAATTCAGATAATGCAAAAGCTCAAATGCGAAAAGGTGTTCTTGAACTCTGCATACTTTCTATACTTTCTCAAGGTGAGGCATATCCAACCGAAATCATTGAAAAATTAAAAGAAACGAGATTAGTGGTGGTTGAAGGAACTCTTTATCCACTTTTAACAAGGTTAAAAAATACTGGTTTACTTTCTTACCGTTGGGAAGAGAGTACGTCAGGTCCACCTCGTAAATATTATTTTTTAACAGAAATAGGACAAACGTATTTAAACGAATTACAACTGTCATGGATAGAACTAGTAAATGCTGTAAATACAACGATACAAAACACTAAATAAAATAATAGTAGTAAAAACTTAAAAAATAATAAGATGAATAAAACAGTAACCATAAATATAAGTGGCATTATTTTTCACATAGAGGAAGATGCTTTTGATAAATTAAGTAAATACCTTTTAACTATTAAAGGCTATTTTAGCAAGGCTGATGGAGGTAACGAAATTATGGGTGATATTGAAGCGCGTATTGCTGAAATGTTACAAAGTAAAACTAGCTCCATTAAACAAGTTGTTTTAATGAGTGATGTTGATTTTGTTATGGAAAGTATGGGTAAGCCAGAAGAGTTTGCGAGTGACGCAACAGACAATGATTCTGGTTCACAATTTAACCAAACTGATAATATTGAGAATACTGAGCCAACAAAAAAACGTTTATACCGTGATGGAGATAGTAAAGTTTTAGGTGGAGTTTGTTCAGGCATTGGTCATTATTTTGGATTTGATCCAGTATGGTTAAGAATAGCTTTATTGTTAATGTTGTTTTTTGCTGGTACGGGTATATTGTTGTATTTCATTCTTTGGATTGCAATACCGGAGGCTAAAACAACTGCCGAAAAATTAGCAATGAAAGGCGAAAAAGCTGACATCAATAATATTTCAAAAGCTGTAAAAGAAGAAGCGGAGCAATTAAAAAAACGTATGGAAAAATACAGTGATGAATTTAAAGATATGGCTAATGCTAATCGCGATTTGCCTCGTAATGCTGCTGAAAAAATGCTTGGCTTTATTTTAGCTATCTTTTTTAATATAGGCAGAGTTCTATTTAAAATATTAGGTGTTTTTATGGTAATTTTTGGTGTTATTTTCTTTTTCGGATTATTTACATCAGTATTGGGCATAACTTTCTTTCCGAACAATGTCGATGGAAAAGAATGGATTGATTTATTATTATTTGATGGAAAAGATTTTCATATCGGTTTAATAGGAATTGCCATTTTTGCAGGAACCCCAATTATCATGATGATTTACGTTGGTGTCAAAATTTTATTTAAAATAAAATATGCAAATCGTTGGGTAAATTTAAGTGCTGGAATTATTTGGTTGATGGGTTTTGTAATGCTGCTTTATGTAGGTATTAGAACAGGAAGTGATTTTAGTAAAACATCAAAAATGAGAGAAAATGTAACTATAGTTCCCTACGATACGCTTTATTTAAAAATGAATGAAATGCCTGTTAATTTGCAGGAAATTAATGCGAGCGATGATGACAAAGAAGGCGAGAAAGGCTATAAATCATACAAAAAAAATAACGATTATATGATTGGAACTAATAATGGATTAAAGTATTTATTAGGTTATGCTCAATTAAATATTATCAAATCACAAACTGATAATATTACTATGGTCGTTGTTAAGGAAGCTAAAGGAGTAAATAAGCGTATAGCAACTGAACGCGCTAAAAACATTTCATACAAAGTTTTTCAAACAGATAGTATGATTGAATTTGATAATTTATTTAAAGTGAATAATGCAGACAAATTTAGGGTTCAGAATATTACCGTGATTTTAAAATTGCCTATAGGTAAAGTAGTGTATTTAGATAAATCATTAGAAACTTTGATTTACGATATCGAAAACGTATCCAATACTTATGATGGTGATATGATAAATCGCAGATGGATGATGACTGAGAATGGTCTAAAATGTATTGATTGTGATGGTTTGAATGAAAATTAATAAAAAAAAGAAGGTAAAAAAAAGAGGCTATCTCAAATGAGAGAGAGCCTCTTTTAATGAAAATGAATTAAGAAAAATTATTGTAAAACAATTTTACTGAAAGAATTTTCAGTTGCTGTTTTTAAATTTATTGTATACAAACCTTTAGGTAAAAAATCTAAATTTAATTGTTTTTTATCTCCAACAGTTGTTGATATAGCTACCTCTGAATAAACAACTTTACCTAAAGCATCTAACACGTTTATTGTTAAACCAGATTTTGCTACTGGTAAAATAATATTTACTAATCCATTCGACGGATTAGGCATTATAGTAAAATTCATTTTTTCAGCTAAAGGTGCAAAAGATGTAGCTAAACCAGAATACTTAAACATACCTCCAACACTAGCGTTAGCTGGGTCAGCAAAAGAAGCAGCCCAACCATTTACATTATCTACAAAATCAATTTGTAAATATTGAATATCAATACTTCCCCAATCAGTCCAATTTTGCCCATCATCAGTTGTGTAAGATAATAAAGTGTTACCAGTACCTGCACCACAAGATGCATACATAGTTGTTCCTGGTATTCTGCAAATATCATTTTCTCCAAAATTAGCAGGTGCAGCAATCTGTGTCCAAGTTAAACCTCCATCAGTCGTAACATATAAACCCGTTACTGGTGCTGCTGCTGAACCACTATAGGCAATACATAAACCATTAAGATTATCTCTAAATGCTAATTTAGAAACTCCAACAGTTGCTCCAGTAATAGTTCCTACAGTCCAAGTTAATCCCGCATCAGCAGAATGATAAACTCTACCATTGTTGGTACCATACCAAATGTCATTGCCATTTTTGGTATAAACTCCAGTCAAACCGTATTCTGATGTATTTAGTGGATTTGGAATATTAGCGCCTGGTATTTTTGTCCAAGTTGCTCCTGCATCAGTAGTTCTATGAATTTCATACTCTCCAGAAACTGGATCTCCCATTGTTATACCAGTTAAGGCATCAGTAAAACAAGTAATATTTGCAAAAGATGCAGCTGCAGTATACATATTAACCGCAGCAGTATTTGCCCAAGACGTGCCACCACTAGTTGTTTTATATACTACTCCTTTATTACCAGTTGATTTAACAAAAGCAGTAACATAGGCGGTAGTTGCATCGATACCTTCAATAGAAGCAACTACATATGTGCTAGTATCAGGAAAAACGTTACCTGAAGTAAAAGTTGTTCCGCCATCAACCGAATTTGTAAACCAATTATAATTTCTACTTGGCGCCATTCCATCGTAACCTGTAGCCCAAACTACATTAGCATCCACAGCATCCAAATAGCGAACGCCAGCAGATGGTAAAGGAAAATTAGTATTTTGAATAGTTGTCCAATCAGGACTTTGAGTTTGAGCCATCAATGAAGATAAGCCCAATGCAAAAAAAGGTAGTAATTTTTTTTTCATAAGTTATTAGTTTAAATGTATTAGTATATATAAATAAATTTACTAAACTTTTAATTAACAACAAAATTAAAAAGGAGTTCTAAATAATTTATTTATTTCTAAACACAAACAGTTTGTCAAAAACATCAACTATAATCTCTTTCGTTTTATCTATTTTATCAGCTAATAATTGCTTCGATAATTCATTTAAAATTTGTTTTTGAAGAACTCGTTTAACTGGTCTTGCGCCATAATGAGGATCATAACCTAACTCTGCCAACCATTCTATTGCTTCTGCTGTAGCAGAAATAATTATATGTTGTTCTGCTAATCGATCGGCAATCTGATTTAATTGAATTTTAACAATATTAGCGACGTCTTC
>CANHPI010000168.1 GCA_947462425.1 Bacteroidota bacterium | reverse complement strand
GGAACTAATTCAATTGGTGGAACAGGAAACACCTATCAATGGTTTTTAAATCCATTAACTACTCCCATTTCTAGTTCAATAACCACAGTTGTTACTCCTGCTGTTGGTACAAACACATATGTACTAGTTGTTACAAATGGACCATGTGTTGATAGAGACACCATCTTTGTCACGACTAACGCTTTGCCAGTTGTGGACGCTGGGGTAACAGTTAGTATTCCTATGTTTTCAACTACTACAATTGGTGGTAATCCTACGAGTGCAACTGCAACAACATATAGTTGGTCGCCTTTGTTAGGACTTGATAATGCAAGCGCTACAAATCCAACTTCTTCGACTACGGTTACTACTATTTATACAATAACAGTAACAGATGCAAATGGCTGTTTGAATTCAGATTCTATTACTGTCAATATTTATCCTCAAATTATTATTCCAAACGGATTTTCTCCAAATGGTGATGGAAAAAATGATACGTGGATCATTGATTACATTTTTCAATTCCCTGATATTGAGGTTGAGGTTTACAATCGATGGGGAGAGCAATTGTTTTATTCGAAGGGCTATTCAGTGCCATTCAACGGACAGTATAACGGCAAAGACTTGCCAGTTGGAACGTATTATTATGTGATTAAATTAAATCATCCAGAATATCCTGAACCATATACAAGTCCACTAACCATATTTAGATAATAATGAAAAATAGTTTATATATAACGGTTATAGTATTGCTGGTTCAATTTTTGAAAGCTCAACAATTGCCTCAGTATACGCAGTATATGTTAAATGATTTAGCGATTAATCCGGCAGTTGCAGGAAAAGATAATTTTGCAGATGTTAGATCTAACAACAGATACCAATGGGTTGGTATGACTGATGCTCCAAGAACATATATGTTAACCTTGCATAGTCCTTTAAAAAACAGACACATGGGTTTAGGAACACATATTTATACCGATATTGTTGGTCCAACGAGACGGATTGGAATTAGTTTAGCATATGCATATCGTATTAAAATTGCTGAAAAAACGAGATTATCATTTGCACTAAGTGCTGGCATTCAACAGTGGGGAATTGATGGACATAAATTAATTTTGCACGATGCTGGCGATGATAATCTGTTAACCCAATACCAAACTAAAACCGTACCTGATTTTGGAGCCGGATTGTACGTTCATAATGAAAAGTGGTACGTTGGTTTTAGTGCACCGCAATTATACCAAAGCCCAATTAAGTTATATAAAGATGGGGATGATAAAGGTACTTTAGTAAGACATTTTATATTAAATGCAGCCTATAAAATTGACATAAGTGATGATTTTAAAGTTGAACCATCTTTTTTAGTTAAATATGCAACTCCTGCGCCTATAGAAATTGATTTTGGTACTCGTGTTATTTATCAGGAGCAAATGTGGCTCGGCATTGGTTACAGACACAAAGATGCAATTACAGGACTTATTGGATTTATGTATAAAAATTATTTAATGATTGGATATTCATATGATTTTACAACTTCTAATCTTAAAAAATATTCTTCTGGAACACATGAACTAATGCTTGGGCTTCGTTTTTCAAAACAACAATCAAAAAGTTGGGCCGATGATGTTGAGCCTAAATAATTTTAGTGGAACTCAATCAATTTATCTTATTTTTGTACCTATTTTAAATAAACTATGAAATTTCATAAAGAAGGTTACCCTACATTATTAGTTAGCATTTTATTCAGCACCATTATTATTAGTATTGCTAAATTAGCATTCCCGGAATTTGCAATAGCACATTGGTTCGCCTATGTATTATCTGGATTTTTATTAATTGTGGTAGTTCAGTTTTTCAGACATCCAACACGTGTTCAGACTATTAATGATAATGCTATTGTTGCACCAGCAGATGGTGAAGTTGTTGTAATAGAAGAAACAGAAGAAGGCGAATACTTTAAAGATAAGCGTATTCAAGTATCTATTTTCATGTCGCCCATTAATGTTCACGTTAACCGTTATCCAATTGCTGGAGAAGTAACATATGCAAAATACCATGCAGGTAAATTTTTAGTAGCTTCTTTACCAAAAGCAAGTACCGAAAATGAGCGTACAACCGTTGTGGTTAAACATCCTTCAAACGGCAAATCCGTCTTATTCAGACAAGTTGCTGGCGCTTTAGCACGTCGAATTGTTATGTACAGCAAAGAAGGTGATAAGGCAACGCAATGTGGTGAAATGGGGTTTATTAAATTTGGCTCACGCGTTGATTTATATTTGCCTTTAGATACGAAATTAAAAGTGAATATTGGAGATGTGGTAACAGGCTCTCAAACAGTTATTGCTGAATTTTAATATACATATTCTGCTAAATTAGAAGGAATAGTATATCCCATATTTTTTTCATAAAAATTCCTTAAAGCATTGTTAAATTTGATAACATATTTATTATAATGTTTTTTTAAAGAGTAACCTTTTTGAAAATACGGGAAAGGCTTGTGTAATTGAATGAAGTATCTGTTTTTAACAACAATTGAGACTTCCTTAGTTGGACTACCTCTTTCTATAGCTTTTGACGCTTGTTTTTCAGACACGAGGCCTAATGATGATTCATAAATAAACCCTTGTTCTGCAATTAAATAAAATGATGCATTGCAAACAATAGAAGTGTTAATTATAAGATTAGAATCTACAAAAATACCTACTAAGTTTTTATGCTTTACAGAATCTGAGCAATCAGAATTAAAAAAATAAACAGGACAAAATTTAAATTCGTTCATAAATGCCCTAACGATTCCTTTATTTCTAATATTTGTTTCTCTTTCAACTTGAGTAGCTAAATCAATATTTCCAGCTGCCTTTAATTTAGAAATTGTATTACTATTGGTTTTTAATCGTACTAATAATGCACCACCATTCTTTAATAAATTAATTTGAGCTTTAGCTACTTTAAATCTTAAATCATTAAAATGTTTATAAGATGAATCATTTTTATAATCTATAATTCTGGCAGGTTTTGGCCCTTCGCTTTCTTGCGAAAAGAAACAAAAAGGTGAAATGATTGCCAATATAAGAAACAGTTTATTTAATTTCAGAACCATTATTAAAATTTGATTTAGTTGAACTTATAAAACTTAATTCACCCGCACTATTTGAGGCCATTAAAATCATTCCCTGACTTTCGATGCCTTTAATTTTTCGGGGAGCTAGGTTTACTAAAATACTCACTTGTTGTCCAATTATATCTTCTGGTTTGTACCATTCTGCAATTCCACTAACAACGGTGCGGATATCAATTCCAGTATCTATTTTTAATTTTAATAGTTTGTCAGTTTTTGGAACACGTTCCGCTTCCAAAATAGTTCCTGTTCTAATATCCATTTTACTAAAATCATCAAAGCTAGTTTCTGGTTTAGAAGCAGGAATAGTAGTTAACACATTTTCTTTTTTACTTTCAGCTAATTTATTTATTTGAAACTCAATTTCGGTATCCTCAATTTTAGCAAATAATAATTCGTCTTTATTAATTAAATGTCCCGCAGCCATATTACTTGTTTGCTTTGCGGCGTGCCATTTTAATATTGGCATATTTAACATATCAAATAATTTTTTGGAAGTAAAAGGAAGGAACGGTTCACTAACAATGGCTAAACTACAAGTAATTTGTAAAGCAATGTTCATGATAGTTTGGACTCTTTTTTCGTCAACCTTAATTAATTTCCAAGGTTCTGTTTCTGCTAAATATTTATTTCCTAAACGAGCTAAATTCATCATTTCCGAAAGCGCTTCTCTGAACTTAAAGTTTTCAATAGCTACAGAAATTTTATCTGGGAAAGCTGCAAGCTGTTCTAAAATCAATAAATCTTCTTTAGTATAGGTTTCAGCCGAAGGCACTGCTCCGTTATAATATTTGTGAGTCAATACTAAAGTTCTATTCACAAAATTACCAAAGATGGCAACCAATTCACTATTATTTTTTGTTTGAAAATCTGCCCATGTAAAATCGTTGTCTTTTGTTTCAGGAGCATTTGAACATAAAGTATAACGCAATACGTCTTGTTTATCTTTAAAATCAATTAAGTATTCGTGCAACCAAACTGCCCAATTGCGTGATGTAGAAATTTTATCTCCTTCTAAATTTAAAAACTCATTAGCCGGAACATTATCAGCTAAAATAAAATCACCATGTTCCATTAACATTGCCGGAAAAATAATGCAGTGAAATACAATATTATCTTTTCCAATAAAATGAATCAAACGCGTTTCTTTGTCTTTCCAATATAATTCCCAATCTTTAGGCTTTAACTCTTTAGTGGCCGAAATATATCCAATAGGCGCGTCAAACCAAACATATAAAACTTTACCATCCGCATCTTTTACTGGGACAGGAACACCCCAATCTAAATCACGCGTCATGGCTCTTGGCTGCAAACCATCACCGCTATCTAACCAACTTTTACACTGACCATAAACATTTGCTTTCCACTCTTTATGCAGATCTAAGTATGCTTGTATTTTTGGCTGTAATTTATCTAATGGCAAAAACCAGTTTTTAGTTTCCTTTAAAATAGGCTTGCTGCCACTTAAGGTTGATTTTGCATCAATCAATTCAGTAGCATTTAAAGTGCTACCACATTTTTCGCATTGATCTCCGTACGCATTTGGATTACCGCATTTAGGACAAGTGCCAGTAATATAACGGTCTGCTAAAAATTGTTTAGCTTCATCATCATAGTATTGTTCTGTAATTTCTTCAGTAAAAACACCCTTATCGTATAGTACTTTAAAGAAATCAGAAGCTGTTTCGTGATGAATTTTACTAGAGGTTCGTGAGTACACATCAAATGAAATTCCAAATTCTTTAAAAGAATCACCCATCATTTTATGATATTTATCTACAACATCCTGAGGAGAGATCCCTTCTTTTTTTGCTTTAATTGTAATAGGAACACCATGTTCATCGCTTCCGCAAATAAATATAACATCTTCACCTTTGCTTCTTTTGTATCTAACAAAAATATCAGAGGGTAAATAACAGCCAGCTAAGTGTCCAATATGAACAGGGCCGTTAGCGTATGGTAAAGCTGAAGTAACAAGTGTACGTTTATAAGTAGTTGACATCGTGTTTATTATATAACTAAAATGTGGTAAAATTGTGTAAAGATAACATTTAACTTTATTCATTAAAAATCAAAATCCGATGGCGGCAAACGACAAAGAAATTTGGAAACCAATTACTTATATAAAAGGAAATACAACCAAAAAATACATGATATCTAATCATGGTCGCTTAGCTTCTTATGTTGAGAACATGGAGGATAAATATATTTTGAAACAGCATTTAAATGGTGGTTTTCCTATGGCTACAATTCATATTGAAGGAAAATCTAAAGCAATATTTGCTCATCATGCACTAGCACATGCATTCTTAAAAAAAACGAGTCCAAAACAAGTTTCAATTATTCATTTAGATTATAATAAAGCCAATAATGATTTATCAAATCTAAAATGGGTCACTAAAAAAGAACAAATTGAGCATAGCAAAAAAAGTCCATTTGTACTTCAGGCAGCAGCCCGTAAAGTTTATAAAGGAGCAACCGCGCGTAAATTAGACGAAAAAAAGGTAATTGCACTTAAAAAAGAAATTTGGAATCCGAAACGTAAAGTAACTTTTAAGCAATTGGCTACAAAATATGGTATTGCGGAAATGAATTTATACCGAATTAAAAATGGAGAAATGTGGTTTCATGTTCATGTTGAAGGCGAACCAATTTTCCCTAAATATAAAGAACAATTAAAAAATATTGAATTTCATAATAAAGTTGAAGCTAAAGAATTAGCGGTAATTAATAAGAAAAAGGTTGCTAAAGCCGCTAAGTTGAAAGCAAGCGCAGAAAAAAGAAAAAAACGCGAAGCTGAAAAGAAAGCAAGACAAGAAAAATTAATTAAAAAACGCAAGCAAAAAGCAATTGAACGAATTGCTATTGAAAAAAGAAAAATAGTAAGAGCTGCTGTTGCTAAAAAAGCGAAAGAAGAAAAAGCGAAACGTACATCGGCTTTTGCGAAACTAACCGCCGCCAGACTTATTGCTGCTAAAAAAGCAAAAGACCTAAAAGAGAAAAAAACGATTGCTTCAGCAAAAGTTAAAAAAAGTAGTTCTGAAAAAAAGGATAAAAAGAAAGTTGCTTCTAAACCTAATAAAGAGAAGAAAAGAAAAAAGGACAAAAAGAAAAATAAAAAATAATATGATTCTACCTTATTATTTAAAAAAAGGAGATACCATTGCAATTATTGCAACAGCGCGTAAAGTAAGCAAAGAGGAAATACAGCCAGCCGTAGCTTTTTTTGAAAGCTACGGCCTTTCTGTTTTATTAGGTAAAAATTTATTTCAATCTAATAATCAATACGCGGGTAATGATCTTCAAAGAACTGAAGATTTGCAATGGGCTTTAAATGATAAAAATAGTAAAGCTATTATCAT
>CANHPI010000167.1 GCA_947462425.1 Bacteroidota bacterium | reverse complement strand
GGGCTGCTTACTACAGGAATTCAATATAATACAGTAGAAGGTGTGAACGCCTCCCTAAAAGTTGATTTGATAAAGCGTTACGAAAATAATCGCTATCATAATGTATCAGCAGCTATGCGTTACGGTTTTTCCAATTATTTATGGGGAGGAACTATAAATTGGAAATATTTGCATAAGCCGGAAAAATTTGAGTCCATTAATATAAAAGCAGGTACAAGTGCTCTACAATTTAATGGTAATGATCCTATTAATGCTACAATGAATACGTCTTATACATTATTTAATAATGATAATTTTATGAAGTTATACAAAAAAACTTTTGCTTCATGTAATTATCGTAAAGAACTAATCAATGGCCTAATTGCTAATTTTTATACCGAATATGCTGAGCGTTCTTCCTTAAGAAATACTGCTTTTGATTTATGGGTGGATAATAAAGATAAAATGTTTACTAGTAATAATCCACTAAATCAATCAACGGACGACTCGAGTTTTGCTATTAATAATTCCTTTGTTATTGAATTAGGATTATCGATTCGTTTTAAACAGAAATATATTTCACGTCCAAATGAAAAAATAATTGAAAGCAATAAATTTCCAATTATTAATATACAATACACAAAGGCTATTCCTGGTTTAAATACAATAGCTGATTATGATTTAGTCAAAATAAGTATGGATGATGATATTAAGTTAGGATTACTTGGGACTTTTTCTTATCGGTTAAAAGGTGGTTATTTTTTAAGCAGCCGATATGTTGAATTTATGGATTATAAACACTTTGATGGTAACCAAACATTATTGGCAAATAATAATTATTTAAATTCATTTAAGTTACTGCCTTATTACACATATAGTACAAAATATTGGTATGCCGAAGCCCATGCAGAACACCATTTTAATGGCTTTATTTTTAATAAAATACCATTACTTAAAAAATCGAGAATTCAAGAAGTTATTGGAGGTCATGTTTTATTTAACGATAAATTAAATCAATACTATGAAGTTAATTTTGGTGTAGAAAAAATCTTTCAAATAATTAGATTTGATTATGTTTTAGGTTATGGTCCTAATAATAATTTTAATCAAGGTTTTGTAATTGGATTAGGGTTTGACTTTTAAAATTCGATATTTTGTCTAAGATTAGTTTTCTAATGGTATCAAAAAGTGTTTTCAATTATTATACCCTACTTAGTGTCAGCAAGAAAACTCACTTTTTTTAGTGCTTGCAAGAAAGTATCAGATGCTAGGCATTTTTATAGGCTTTAAAATAGGAGTTTGCATTTCGCAAATGACTGTTTTCTAGGCAAAAATAACGACGCAGATGGCGTTTTCTTGCAACCACTACTTAATGAGATTTTGGAAGTAGGAGAGGGGAAGAATTTTTACTAAATTTGCTTTATATTATTAATTGAAAACAACAGGTTACATATTTTTGTGTTTTATTGCAATACTTGCTTTAAATAGTTGTAAGGTTAAATATTCTTTAAATGGTGCAACCATACCAATTGAGGCTAAAACTATTTCTGTTAGTTTTTTTACTAATAAAACGACTTTAGGTAGCCCATCCATTAGTCAAAAATTTACTGAAAAATTACGTGATGTGGTTTCTACACAAACCAATTTGTCTCTTATGAAACAAAACGGAGATTTGCAATTTGAAGGATCAATTATAGATTATAACGTGGCTCCTGTATCTATTCAAAGTAATGATCAAGCTGCAAAAAACAGATTAACAATCACTATAAGTGTTAAATACACTAATAAGTTTGATGAAACTAAAAATTTTGAACAAAACTTTTCTCGGTTTTCTGACTATCCAGCAAATACTGCAATTTCTGCTCAGGAAGATGCTTTATTAACTGAGATAAACAGGCAATTAACTGAAGATATTTTTAATAAAGCCTTTAATAATTGGTAATGCAACAACAGCAATTTATAGATATTATTAAAAAGCCTCAGCAACTTGAGCTTTCTCATTTAGCTGATTTAGAAGTTTTGGTAAAAGAGTATCCATTTTTTGAAACTGCCCACCTTTTATACACCAAAGGCTTACATAAATATCAGGCTATTAATTATTCAAAACAATTACGTAAATCAGCCATAGTAGTAAATAGTAGAAACGTTTTATACGAATTATTGCATCAGGTAGAACCAATGCCAGTAATTGAGTCTGAAAAGATAGAGTTTCCTAAAGTTGATTTAGTTGAAAAAAAACAAAATGAATCACTTGAGTTTGAAAATTCGGAAGATGTTGGTTCTGTAAGCATTACAAACAATGATATTAAGGTTGTTTATGTAAATACAGTTTCTAGTACACGTTTTGAAAATGAAAAAAGGACTGTTTTAAACGAAGTAAGTAATGATGAGATAAATATTATTAAATCTATTGAAAATTTAACAGAAGTTCCTGAAACAGAGTTTGATATCGATAAATTAAATAAAAACATTGAGCAGGAAATTAGTAAAGGAATTATTCAGTCTTATATTGAAACTGAGGTACTTAAAACACCAGAACTTGATAAAGAGTTACGCCAAGGCTTGACTGAACCTAGTTCATTTACTGATTGGTTAAAAATTATTCAAAAAGAAAGTCATACTTTTCAAATTAATGTAAAATCAAGTCCTGCAGAAGCATTAGAAAATAAAGAAAACGAGTCGAAAAAAGTAGAAAATGATAAAAAACCATCTTATTTTGCTCAAAACAAGCAAATTATTGATAAAATTATTGAATCTGACCCAGGTAGAATTAAATTAGGTACCAACAAATTTTTTACCCCGGCTGTTGATGCAAAACAGAGTTTATTGGAGAATGAGCATTTAGTCACCGAGACTTTAGCTAAAATTTATGCCTTACAAGGAAATATTTCTAAAGCAATTCGTGCATATGAAATATTAAGTTTGAAATTTCCACAAAAAAGTGTTTACTTTGCAACCCTAATACAAAAATTGAAAACTAACAAATAAATTATGCAAGCAATATTAACAGTAGCAATTATCATCGTGTGTATATTACTAATTTTAGTAGTATTAGTTCAAAATTCTAAAGGTGGAGGGATTTCAAGTAATTTCTCAGCAGCAAATCAAATTATGGGTGCCCGTCGTGGTACTGATTTTATTGAAAAAGCAACCTGGACATTAGCCATTTTATTATTAGTATTTAGTTTATTATCAACTCCAAAAAAAGCGGGTACTGTTGATAGTTCCGAAACAGGAGGTTCAATTACTAAGGCAAAAGCAGGGGCGGCAGTTATGCCTGCTGCACAACCTTCAGCTCCAACAGCTACACCTCAATAATATATAATTTTTTTAGTGAAAAGCATTCGCAAGTTAGCGAATGCTTTTTTTATGATTATTTTTATAGACTAAATTAACTAGAAGTGTTATTATTGATTAAGGATTTGATTCATAATAAAGTATTAGCGTTTAAGTATTTTTTTATAACTACTTCAGTTATTGCATTTTTTATAGTAGCATTTAGAAGTTATTTAGTTCCGTTTAATCATGACGAAACAGCTACGTTTTTCTTTTTTATACAATCTGGAAACTACATGCCATTTTATTCGGCAGTAGATGCAAATAATCATGTGCTTAATAGTTTTTTAGGAAATATTTGTTTTCACTTATTTGGTTCTTCTCCATTTGCCTTGCGTATTCCAAATTTAATTGGATTAATTATTTTAATTTTTGCTACTTATAAAATTTCTAAACAACTAAATCAAATTGGCTCTAAATTAGTTTTAACGACTGCTTTTTTGCTATCTTATCATTGGCTTACTTTTTTTGGTGCATGCCGTGGTTATGGATTGTCTTTAGCTTTACTGATTATGGGGATCGCGTTTATGTTAGAGTTGATAAATGCCTTTAATAATAGAAATAAGTTTTTATGGTCCTTGCTATTTTTTCAATTAGCTATTAGTTCTAATTTAATTTTAATCATTGTGGTTTTATTATTGAGCGGAATTATGTTTATTATTCAAATTAGCCATAAAAAATTATTGAACCCAATAGTTATTGGTGCCTGGCTATTGCATTTTGTTGCTATTTATTATTGGTTGTCTTTTTCTTTTTATCTTCAAGAAGGAGGGGCTTTGTATTATGGTGAAGGTGATAATTATTGGAGCGTAACATTTGCTACTTTAATTGAATTATTAGTTGGAACTTATTCTACTATTGTAAAATGGATAGTACTTTGTTTGGTAGCGTTTTTGGTTGGACTTTTTATATTTCTTAATAAAAAAACTCTTCTTAAAATTAATCAATTAGTAAAGCAGCCAGATTTCTCAATTTTGTTCTTTATCATTTTTTGGTCATTAATAGTGGGTTTTTATTTATTGAATAAATTATTTGCTATTAATTTTCCGGAAGATAGAACAGGCTTATTCTTTTATGTATTTTTTGTTTTTTGGCTTTGCTTTACAATTGATAAGCTTTCATTAAATATAAATAATGTTGTAGCCTATGGATTAATTGGATTATTTGCCATTCATTTTATATTAAATATTAATTTCAGAAAGCATTCATTAAATGTTTATGAAACAATGCCTGAACATTTTTATACAACTTTATTAAATGAGCAGAGCAAATCAAAGGAGCGTATAACGATTGGTGGTCATAGAGTGCGTGAATTATTTTATGGTTTTATTAATTATCGTCATGGAGGTATTTTAAATCCAGTAGATCCAACTGAAGTGATGCAAATGAATTGTGATTATTATATTGCCACAAAGAAAGAAGAAAAATACTTTAAACCATACTATGATATAATTGACACTGAACCCGATTGGGGATTTGTAATTTTAAAACGAAAAGAAAAAATCATAAGAAATGAAGTATTAGAGGTAAAAAATATTTCTATTGTTAATAATGAAAATGAATTCATTGAATTGTATCATCATGGAGACACTACTTTTTCTAATACTAAACCATTAATAGCGCAGGTTGATTTTGACGTCGAAACTATTTCAAAACCAGCTACAAGTTGGTTAGTCTTTCAAATTAACGACTCTTTAGATAAAACCGTTTATTTTAAACGCTATCCTTTACAATGGATAGGTGATGATTTAAATGGTAAAAAAAATATCACCTATAGTTTAATTACTGGCAATTTACCTAAAAAATCAAAAAAAATGGTTTGCTTTTTTTGGAATACTGATAAGCGACCAATTAGTTTATTGGTAAAATCGTTGAAAATATATCAAATTGAAGGAAATGGAGTAGAGTATGAGGCTCCTGATATTAAATAAGGATTTATGTATATTAGTGTTTTATTATTCAGATTAAATAATTATGTCAAAACAAGTTAATACAAAAAAGGAAACAGTTGCAGGTTCTTCTGAAACAAGTATTTACGATTCTTATATTAAAGGAAAGGAGCTTTATTATTTAATGGCCGCTGTTTTATTAGGCTGTTACATAGTATTTAGTGATTTTATTAATCTAAAAAAGATATTCTTGTTTAAAGATATTGGAAGTGATACTATCAACATGTATCATCCATTATTGATTAACCTTTCTGAATATATGAAACACGAAGGTGTTCCAGGTTGGTCGTTTTCTCAAGGAATGGGACAAAATATATTTCCGTTATGGCTAGGTGATTTTTTCTCAAACTTTATCATGTTGTTTGATAAAAACACTATTCCTAAGGTAATTGTATTTATGGAGATTTTGAAAATCTTCTTATGCGCGTTTGTTTTCTTTAAATTTTTAAAAGAATTAAAAGTAACAGGTTTCGCTGCTATGATTGGCGCGCTATTGTATGCTTTTACGGGTTATGTAATTTTGGGAGGCACCTGGATTATTTTTTCTACAGAAGCGGTTTATGTGGCGATTATGCTACTCGGTTTTGAAAGATGGTTAAATAAAGGCAGGTGGTTTTTGTTTTTATTAGGTATCACCTTACTTGGGTTCTTGCAACCATTTTACTTATTTACTTACACCTTATTTTTAATTGGCTATATTTTAATTCGTTATAACGATGTACATGAAGGCAATTGGAAAGGCTTTATTGTATTTAGTTTAAAAACAGTTGGAATAGCTGCTTTAGGAGTAGGGATAACTGCTTATCAATTATTGCCCGATGTTTTGATGCTAATTGAAAGTCCCAGGATAGGAGGAGAGGCAGGCTTATCCGCGCGGTTAAAAGCCATGCCAATGTTTGATTTTGCTGACGATGTATTAAGATTTACAACTACTTATAGAGCTTTTGGAAGCGATATGTTGGGAGTTGGCACTAATTTTAAAGGTTGGCAAAACTATTTAGAAGCTCCAATTTTGTATTGTGGTATTTTGAGTTTAGTGGCTTTCCCTCATGTGTTTTCAAGTTTATCAAAAAAACAAAAAATATTTTATGGACTACTGACTGGTGTTTTTATACTTCCAATCATATTTCCTTATTTCCGTTATGCTTTCTGGGCTTTTTCAGGAGATTACTATAGAACACTTTCATTAGTAATTGTGGTAT
>CANHPI010000166.1 GCA_947462425.1 Bacteroidota bacterium | reverse complement strand
TATTAGCATCCTGTTCTGGCTCTAAGAAATATTTTAAAGCAGCTGAAAAACTTGAAAAACAAGGATTGGTAGGCGAAGCTGCTGAATATTATTATGTTTCGCTAGACCGAAAGCGAAACAATGTAGAGGCAAGGTTAAAATTAAAAGAAGTTGGTCAAAAACACATTAATAATCTATCTTCAAGTTTCTTTAGAGAATACAATACTCAGCAATACGAGAAATCTATAGAAACATTTGATAAATTAAAGGAATTTACTTCAAAATCAGCATTTTTAAGTGTAGAGTTAAATTATCCGTCAGCATATCAAGATGACTATAACAAATCTTTAGATTATTACCTCAATAAGAATTATAATGAAGCAACGAACTATGTTAATCAAAATAAATTTGATTTAGCACTTCGAAGTATATCAAAGATAAATAAATACGATTCAAATTATAAAAAAACCAAAGAGTTAGAATTAACTGCAACGTGTGAGCCATTGTATTTATTGGCCATTAAAGATTTAGAAGCAAAGAATTATGCCAATGCCAATTTAAATTTAAATGCAATAAATGTAATTACCGCATCCTATAAGGACGCAAAAGAATTACTAGACTTGACGAATGATTTATTAAAAAAGAGTTTTATTATTTTTCAACCTCAAAAATCAATCGAAAAAGATATTGAAGAAAATTTATATAATAGTTTTATTGAAATCTCTTATTTGCATCATAAAAAAATAAAATTAATTAATAATTCTCCTTTTTTATATATTTCTGGCGCAGCCGATATTACCAGCGCAGGAAATATTGATTTAATACAAGCAATTAGAAAAGCTACAGGTGCAGATTTTTTTTATGTGTACGACGTAACAAATAAAAATGAAATTGAAATACCTCAATCTAAAGCTACCTCTATTTGTTATGAAAAAACTATTTTTAAAAAAGACACTATCTTTATTACTGAATTTAAGCCAATAACATACAACCAAGTAAAAGCAAGGCGTACTTTTTCTTATGATTTTAAATATAAATTAATTGATGCCATGTCAAATCAAATTGTAAGTTCCAGAAACGAAAATTGTATTTCTGCTGATAATATTGATTTTAACGAATTTGTAAAATCAACAAGAGTTCCAGCTGGAGCTTTTGTTCCAACTTATAATCTTAATAGTATTTTCCCCTACAATCCTGCATTAACAAACCCTATCAATCAATTTAATCCAATAAATTGGCGAAATGGTTTTAGCAATCGTAAAGAGTTAAAATCTTTTTCTAGTTTAAAAGATGAAACCAACAAAAAAACAATTGATTTATTCACAAATACATTGCTATCTGTTCTGCCTAAATAAATGATTAAAAAAATTACATATTTATGTTTGTGTTGTGTTTTTGCAATAAATGGTTTAATTGCCCAAACTGTTGAACCGGCATTAGCTCCAAATTGGGTAAATAAACGACCAGTAAATAGTTTTAAGTTTATTGGAATTGGAGTAGCTGATAAAACTTCGGGTAATGGCTATCAAAATGAAGCAAAAAAAAATGCATTATTTGATTTATCTTCTGAAATAAAAGTTGATATTTCATCTAATTCAATTTTGTATACCGCACAAAACAATAATCAGTTTAACGAAAATTTTAATTCATTAATAAAATTAAGTAATACCGATAATATTGAAGGTTATAAATTAGTAGATACGTATGAAAATGATAAGCAATATTGGCTTTATTACGAATTAGATAAGCAAGAATATGAAAATCAAAAGGCTAAAAAAAAGCAACACATTATAGCAAAAGCAGTTAATTTGATTAATGTTTCGTTCACAGATGAAAAAGATGGTAATTTTACTGGTAGTTTAAAAAAGCGGATTCAAGCTTTTGGAATATTGAGTCCTTATTTAAATGAGGAATTAGCTTTTGAAACATCCAATAATGTAAAAAACATTTTCGAATTATCTAATACTATTCAAAAGCAATTGCATAGCATAACACTTTTAAATAGTAAGATTAATCAGGTAATTAAACCATATCAACCAAGCTATAAACCAATTTCCTATAAGTTAGTTTTAAAAAATAAAAATAATCTTTTAGATTTTCCTTTTATTGTAAAGTCTGACAACGAAAATGTTAGAATAAATGAAACTACTGTTAGTAATGCTTATGGAGAAATTGAAATAAATATTAAGCATGTTAAACCATTAAATCAGGAGATTTATTTTACGCTAAATCCTGATATCGAAAAATTAATGAATGGAGACAGTGTCAGTAAATCGTCTATTGTTTTACTTAAACAATTTATTGAGACAGCTCAGTTAAAAGCTTTTGCAAAAGTTTCAGCTATTTCTGTTTTCATAAATTGTATTGAAAAGAATGGACTGCAAATTAACGATCAAAAAATTATTGAGCCATTAATTATGAGCAAATTTATTGGCGAGGAAGTAAAAATAGTGGAAGCTAAAGAACTTTCAGATTTTATTATTGATATAGAGGCTGTTACTTCAAAAGATATTAGTTCGGATATTTTAAGTAGCAATTATAATATTCAATTAGCACAATTAAAAATTAAATTAAGTTTAAGAAATGCAATTACTAAAGAGTTAATATATAATTCGGAAATTTCGGATATTTATGGTTATGGTAACTCTTTAGAAACAGCCGCTTTAAATGCTTTTCAAAGTGATAAATTAAAAGTAAAGTTATATGAAAGTTTATTTTTTTTAAAACGTAAACTCATTGTTTATTAAAATAATTTTTGAGATTTTTTTAAATTATTTATAAATGAATTTGAAATTTTAATTAATATATTGAATTATAAATTAAAAAATAATATAGTAAGGTAAAAATTAATGGAAGAAAATAATAATAACGAACATAGTGAATTAGGAACTGTAAAACATGTATCGGGCATGTTTAAAACTTGGTTTATTGATTATGCCTCTTATGTAATTTTAGAGCGTGCTGTGCCAGCCATGGAAGATGGTTTAAAGCCAGTACAACGCCGTATTTTACATAGTATGTGGGAATTAGAAGATGGTCGCTATAACAAAGTGGCTAATTTAATTGGTAATACAATGAAGTATCACCCACATGGAGATGCCAGTATTGGCGATGCTTTAGTGGCAATTGGTCAGAAAGATTTACTGATTGACATGCAGGGAAATTGGGGAAATATATTAACAGGAGATAGCGCAGCTGCTCCACGATATATTGAAGCTCGTTTATCAAAATTTGGACAAGAAGTCATTTTTAATCCTAAAACTACCAACTGGGGAGTAAGTTATGATGGTCGTAATAAAGAGCCAATTACCTTACCAGTTAAATTTCCTTTAGTTTTAGCACATGGTGTAGAAGGTATTGCGGTTGGTTTGGCTACTAAAATATTGCCACATAATTTTTGTGAATTAATTGATGCATCTATTCAGATTTTACGAGGAAGAAAAGCAGTTATATTTCCGGATTTTGTAACTGGTGGTATTGCCGATTTCAGCGATTACAAAGATGGTTTAAGAGGTGGTAAGGTTAAAATTAGAGCACGAGTTAAAGAGTTAAATGCTAAAACATTAATCATTACTGAAATTCCTTTTGGAACAACAACCGGCTCTTTAATTGATTCCATTTTAGCGGCTAATGACAAAGGAAAAATTAAGGTTAAAAAAGTAGAAGATAATACTTCTGAAAATGTGGAGATTTTAATTCACTTACAACCCGGCATTTCTACTGACAAAACAATAGATGCGTTATATGCATTTACAAATTGTGAATTGAGCATATCTCCAAATGCATGTATCATTGAAAATCAAAAACCTCGTTTTTTAGGTGTTAGTGAAATATTAAAAATTTCAACTCAGCAAACACTAGCGTTATTAAAAAGAGAGCTAGAGATTGAGCAAGGTGAATTAGAAGAGAAATGGCATTTTTCATCCTTAGAAAAAATATTCATTAAAGAAGAAATGTATATTGAATTTAAACAATATGCAAATAAAGAAACTTTATTCGAATATTTATATGAGTGCTTTAAACCTCATAAAAAGAAATTAATTAGAGAAATAACAGATGAAGATTTAAATCGTTTGACTCAAATTCCAATGATTCGTATTACCCGTTTTGATAGCATCAAAGCTGAAGAACATATGAAGGAATTGGATAATAAAATTGCCATTGTAAAAAATCATTTATTAAACTTAATCGATTATGCGGTTGAGTATTTTAAAAATTTAAAGAAGAAATACGGTGCAGGTAAGGAACGTAAAACTGAAACCAAGGAACTTGAAACCATAGTTGCTACTGAAGTAATAATGGCTAACGAAAAACTTTATGTAAATCGTACTGAAGGTTTTGCTGGAAAAAGTTTAAAGAAAGATGAATTCGTTTGCGATTGCTCTGATTTAGATGACTTTATTGCATTTACAAAAGATGGTAAAATGAAAGTTTTTAAAGTTTCTGACAAAGTATTTATAGGTAAAGATATCATCTACATTGCCATCTTTAAAAAGAATGACGAGCGTACTACCTATAATATGATTTATAGTGACGGACCAAAAGGTATTACGTTTATTAAACGGTTTAATGTAACTGGTATTACCCGAGAAAAAGAATATGATTTAACTAAGGGAACGCCAAATTCTTTTGTTCATTGGTTCACAATCAATCCAAATGGCGAAGCCGAAAAAGTGCAGGTTATTTTGAAACCTGTAAGTGGTTTGCGTAAAATGGAATTAGATGTAGACTTTGCTGAAATTCCTGTAAAAGGTAGAACCTCAACTGGAAATATTGTAACAAAGTATGCTATTAAAAAAGTGTTATTAAAAACAAAAGGCGCTTCTACTTTAGCTGCTGAAGATTATTGGTTTAACGATTCAGTGCATCGCTTAAATAAAGAAAGTAAAGGAACCTATTTAGGAAAGTTTGCTGGTGATGATAAAATATTAACAGTAACTAGCAATGGGTTTTATAAATTATATACTTACGATGTTTTAAATCATTTTGATGATGATATTATTTTAATTGAGAAATATTACCCTAATCAGGTGCTTTCATGTATTTATTTTGATGGTGAAAGTAAGGCTTATATAACAAAGCGTTTTATTCCTGAGAATACTTCTAATAAAACATTGATTATTACTGAAAATGAAAATTCACGAATTGAATTAATAACATCTCAAATATTGCCAATTGTAGATATTAAATTCAATAAAGAAAAAGATAAAATTATACCTGACGAAGCTATTAATTTAGTTGAATTTGCTCCTTTAGTAAATATGAAAGCTAAAGGAAAAAAGCTAACTTCTTATAAAGTAAAGGAAATTAATTTAAGAATTTCGGAAGAAATTATTTTAGATAATGAAGACACAGATGATGAACAAACTGGGGAAAACGGAATGTCACCAATGGAATTACATCGCCGTGCTATGGCAAAATTAGATAGTAATAATTTTAAAGGAAAAGACGGGCAAATTAATTTCGATTTTTAATATAGATTAATGTCACGTCGAGCGAAGTCGAGATGCTTCTAAATAGTTCTCGACTGCGCTCGAACTGAAAAATGAATAATGTTTTTATACAACCTAGGCATACAAGCGTTTCAATTAGGATTAAGATTGGCATCACCTTTTAATCCTAAAGCTAAATTGTGGCTAGAGGGAAGAAGAAATTGGGAAGAGAATTTAAAATTAAAAGTTGCCAGTTTAAATTTAGAAAATGCAGTTTGGTTTCATTGCGCTTCATTAGGTGAATTTGAGCAAGGCAGACCCGTAATTGAAAATTTAAAGAAAGAAAATCCTCATCAAAAAATAGTACTCACTTTTTTTTCGCCTTCTGGTTTTGAGATTCAAAAAAAATATCCTTATGCTGATTTAGTGACTTATTTACCTTCCGATACGCCATATAACTCTAAATTATTTTTATCTATATTAAAACCTAAACTAGCCGTTTTTGTGAAGTACGAGTTTTGGTTAAACTATTTATTTGAATTAGATAAAAAACAAATACCAACATTTTTAATTTCAACGGTTATTAAAAAACATCAATCATTTTTTAAATGGTATGGTGGTAATTTTCGTAAAGCATTAAAAACGTATAAAACTATTTATACACAAGATGATTATTCTATTCAGCTTTTAAAAACATTAAAAATTAAAAGTGGGGTTTTAGCTGGAGATACAAGGTTTGATAGAGTTTTAAAAATTTGCTCTGCACCCAAACAAATAAATGAAATTAGTAATTTCGCAAAGGATTCATTTGTAATTGTAGCTGGAAGTTCTTGGAAAGAAGATGAAGATTATTTAATTGAAGCTTATATTCAGTTGAAAGAAAAACATTCGAATTTAAAATTAATTATTGCGCCTCACGAAATTGATAAAAAAAACATTGACAGGTTAAAAAACTTATTGTACAAAAATAATTTACCTTTTCATTTATTCTCTGATAATCCACCAAGCTATGTAGATTCTATTTTGGTAGTAAATGCTATTGGCTTTTTATCATCTATTTAT
>CANHPI010000165.1 GCA_947462425.1 Bacteroidota bacterium | reverse complement strand
TTTTCCTTTGCATCATGAAACTTTCTAATTAATGCCGGAAGTACATGCGAGTTGTTTAAATTATAACTATCGTTTGGACCATACATATTTGTTGGCATAACCGAAATAAAATTGCAACCGTACTGCCGCTTATAGCTCTCGCACATTTTTATACCAGCTATTTTAGCAATAGCATAAGGCTCATTTGTTTCTTCTAAGAGCCCAGTTAGTAAATATTCTTCTTTTAGTGGTTGAGGTGCTAACTTAGGATAAATGCATGAACTTCCTAAAAACAGTAGTTTTTTTACACCGTTTAAATGTGAATTATGAATCACATTATTTTGAATCATTAAATTTTCATAAATAAAATCGGCTCTATAAACATTATTTGCTTGTATGCCTCCAACTTTAGCTGCTGCTAAAAAAACATACTCAGGTTTTTCTTCAACAAAAAAATCACTAACAGCTTGTGAGTTGCGTAAATCTAATTCTTTAGAGGTTTTGGTGATAAAATTTGTATATCCTTTGGATTTTAAGTTCCGCATGATAGCTGATCCTACCATGCCGCGATGACCTGCTATGTATATTTTTGATGTTTTTTCCATATAGTGTACTTTTACATTGTAAATGTTCCATTTTCAATCATCAATGTTAACTATTTAAATATTGAAGAATTAAAATTGAAAATTGATAAATGAAAATGTTTTTGATTTTCGTTTAAGATTTGACAATTTACTTCTTAACCTTATTATCTGTAGCTGTTTTTGCCGATTTAGTAAAAATATTAACCAATTCTGCCACTTCTTTTTTAGCCTTTAAAAATGCAGTACTATCTGGAACGTAATTTCGCTTTTCTATTATTGTAATACAGATTTTACTTTCTTTAAGTTCCTTTAAACAAATTTTTATTTTATGAATAAAGTCATTTCTAGATTCAGCAAATTGCGCTTCTCCATAATTCAATGCTGGCGATGTTCCTGAACGCATTAATTGATCTCCAAGGTGATTACAAGACCTTTTGTTAGGCAAATTATCAGTGATTTCTAAAATAAGAACTGCAAAATCTATTAGCCGATTTTCTAGTTCTTGTGTTTTTGAAATATTTTCACTGATATTTTCCATTCTATAATCCCTGTTCAATATTAGCTTTTCAATCATCAATGTTCAATTGTTTTAATATTAAAGAGCTAACATTGATCATTTAAAATTGAAAGTCTATTTTTACTCTTTATAATTTAATATTTTATGCCCACCATCTAGCAAATATTTGTCTCGTTTAAATAACTCAACATCTGCCGCAACCATCTCTTTACACAATTCAGCCACGGTATATGTTGGAGTCCAACCCATTTTAACTTTTGCTTTAGTAGCATCACCTACTAACAATTCAACTTCAGCTGGTCGATAATAATTTGGATCAATTTCAACAATCACTTTTCCTGTAGCAGCATCAATACCTTTTTCGTTTTCTGCTTTACCTTCCCATTTTATAGTTATGCCAACCTCAGCAAACGACATATTAATAAATTCACGCACTGTAATTTTTATTCCCGTTGCTAAAACAAAGTCATCTGGTTCGTCTTGTTGTAACATTCTCCACATGCCTTCCACATAATCCTTAGCATGTCCCCAATCTCTCTCAGAGTCAATGTTTCCCATAAACAGTTTGTCTTGTAAACCCAAACTTATTTTTGCCACAGCGCGAGTAATTTTGCGTGTTACAAATGTTTCTCCACGTAATGGACTTTCGTGATTAAATAAAATACCATTACAAGCAAACATGCCGTATGCTTCGCGATAATTTTTAGTAATCCAAAATGCATATAACTTTGCAACGCCATACGGACTGCGAGGATAAAAAGGTGTTGTTTCTTTTTGAGGAATTTCCTGAACCAAACCATACAACTCAGAAGTTGAGGCTTGATAAAATCGTGTTTTCTTTTCTAATCCTAAAATACGAATAGCTTCTAAAATTCTGAGTGTACCAATTCCATCAGCATTAGCCGTATATTCTGGTGTATCAAAGCTCACTTTTACATGCGACATAGCAGCCAAATTGTAAATTTCGTCTGGCTGAACTTCCTGAATAATCCGAATCAAATTAGTACTATCTGTTAAATCGCCATGGTGCAATTTAAATTTTATTTTATTTTCATGCTGATCTTGGTATAAATGATCAATCCTATCGGTATTAAATAACGAACTTCTCCGCTTAACACCATGTACTGTATATCCTTTGCTTAATAACAGTTCCGATAGATAAGCTCCGTCTTGTCCTGTTACGCCTGTAATTAATGCTACTTTACTCATATTTTACTTTATAGAATAGCAATATTACGAAAAATTAACTGAAAAATTACGTGATTTTCAGTGATAATAGGTTTGATAAATGAAGTTTTTTAATAGCTTTGCTAATCTAAAAATCAACATAAATGAAAACAACATTTGGCAAACAAAACTATCAAATTTTTATAGCAGGAATTGTATTAATCATATTAGGTTATTTATTAATGATAGGCGGTGGTAGCGAAGATCCAAACGTATTTAATCCGGCAATTTTTGATACACAGCGTATTACTATTGCTCCTATGGTTTGTTTAATTGGTTTTGTGACAATAATAGTTGCTATTATGTGGCGACCAAAAACTAAAAACGAAGAAGCTTAATTCTTCTTTTTATATTTTCTTTTATGACCTATTTTCAAGCGTTTATTATTGCTATTATTGAAGGCTTAACCGAGTTCTTGCCAATATCATCTACTGGTCATATGATTTTGGCTTCCTCATTAATGAAAATTCAAAATCATCAATTTGCTGAAACCTTTGAAATTGTGATACAATTAGGCGCTATTTTAGCAGTGCTATTTTTATATATTAAACGTTTTTTTGTTGGGATTAATATTTATTTAAAATTATTTGTAGCTTTTCTTCCAACAGGTGTAATTGGTTTATTGGCTTATAAAACAATCAAGTTATATTTATTTAATCCTTATGTTGTTAGTATATCATTAATTGTTGGCGGACTGGTTTTATTGGTTTTAGATAAATGGAGTTCTAAAAAAGAATCAGAATACAAAGAAATAGAAGACATAAGTTATACTAATGCCGCTAAAATAGGATTATTTCAATGCATCTCAATGATTCCGGGTGTTTCGAGATCAGCAGCCACAATTTTTGGTGGAATTTTTTCTGGATTTAATCGTCAGCAAGCGGCCGAGTTTTCTTTTTTATTGGCAATCCCAACGATGTTTGCGGCATCCGGTTACGATTTATTAAAAGAAAAAGATAACATTCATAGCAATGATATTACTATTCTGTTTTTTGGAGCACTAATTGCTTTTATTGTAGCTTTTTTTGCCGTTAAAGCCTTTGTAAGCTTTTTAAATAAATACGGCTTTAAACATTTTGGATATTACCGAATTATACTTGGCGTCCTTTTTTTAATTTATGCTTTAAGCACAGGACTAGAGTTAAATCCTTAATTTAATTAGGAATTAAAGCAATCCCAAATGAGAACTGAATAATATCTATTGGTTCAGTTTGAGTAAACACTTCACTAAAATAATAACTGGCCGTTAAATAAACTTATTTAACTCCACTACTAAAATTTATTCTGTAACGCAATGATGTTGGCGTTTTTAGTATTGTACAAACGAATGCTTCCATTATGTACAACTATTTTTTTTCATTGAATTACTAAAAATACATGCATTTTAAAAAATAAAAAAACAAATTAAAGGCAAGCTTATGTAAGCCTATTTACGTACTTTTGTAATCCAATTTTTAATTATGGCAAAAGCAGGTCCAATAGTTTGTTCGTTTTGCGGACGAGATAAAAAAGAAGTAAAAGTTTTAATAGCTGGAGTTACAGGTCACATTTGTGATGTTTGTATTTCGCAAGCATTTAAAATTGTAAGTGAAGAAGCGGGCGCTCAAGGCAACCAACAAGTTCAACATGCTTTAAATGTTTTGAAACCACATGCTATTAAAAAACATTTAGATGAATATATTATTGGTCAAGATGAAGCTAAAAAAATATTAAGTGTCGCTGTGTATAATCACTTTAAACGTGTTTCGCATGTAGCAGATGCTAAAGAAGATATTGAGATTGATAAATCAAATGTGATTTTAGTTGGGGAAACTGGGACAGGAAAAACTTTGATGGCGCGCACTATTGCTAAATTATTAAATGTTCCTTTTTGTATTGCAGATGCTACCGTATTAACCGAAGCTGGTTATGTTGGAGAAGATGTAGAAAATGTTTTAACACGTTTATTACAAGCAGCAGATTATGATGTGCCAAGTGCCGAACGCGGAATAGTGTTTATTGATGAAATAGATAAAATTGCTCGTAAAGGCGATAATCCATCTATTACACGTGATGTTAGTGGCGAAGGCGTGCAACAAGCCATGTTAAAACTATTAGAAGGATCCATTGTTAATGTGCCACCACAAGGCGGACGAAAACATCCAGATGCAAAGATGATACAAGTAAACACAAAAAACATATTATTTATTTGTGGTGGAGCATTTGATGGTATTGATAAAAAAATATCCCAACGTTTAAATACACAAGCCGTTGGATATTCTGCTTCAGTTGCTAAAGATGATATTGATAAAAGTAATTTATTACAATATGTCTCTCCGCAGGATTTAAAATCGTTTGGATTAATTCCTGAATTAATTGGACGTTTACCAGTACTAACCTATTTAAAACCTTTAGATAGAGAAACACTTCGTTCAATTTTAACAGAACCAAAAAATGCCTTAATCAAACAATACAAACATTTATTTAAAATGGAGGGTATTAAATTAGAATTTGAAGAAACTGTTTTAAATTTAATAGTTGATAAAGCGTTGGAGTTTAAACTTGGTGCGCGTGGCTTACGTGGTATTTGCGAATCAATTATGGTAGACTTTATGTTTGATGCGCCAAGCGATGAGAAAGGCTCTAAAAACTTAACTATTACGTTAGAGTACGCTTTGGATAAATTAAAGTCTGCAAGGTTAACACAGTTACAAGTAGCTTAATTTTTTTTTGAAAGTATTTTCTTTTAGCCGTGCACTGCGAGTTGGAGTTTTTGCTGCTCACAATAGCTATCGAAACTTTGCAAGAGATAGGCATTCACTAGCTGGCACATCGAGGCAATAACCTCGCGAAGATTTAATTTAGATACTCTAATAAATTAAACAAATTTGTTTTTAATTTCAGGGCTAAACTCATTAAAAAAAATAACCAACCTAACAATCATCAATATCGATGTTTGGAAATTTCATTACAAAATTTCGCAGTATTACGGCAACTAGCCGCACATTTTTTAAATTCTGGTATATCAAATTTATCGCATTCAAAGGCGTATTTTTCAGTCGCTATGGCACACTCTAAACATTTACGTTTAGCCAATATGCTATTAGCATTCATATATCTAACCGTATTTGAAAGAGTAGTGATGCATTCTTTGCTAAGTTTTCTGTGCGCAGTCATGCTTTCATTCTTTTTACAAAAATGCCCTACTTTCTTACAAGAGATAATACAAGAATTGCATGCCTCAATACAAGCTTTGTATTTTTCAATACTTGATTCCAACTTTTTACGCTCACTCTCCCCGTCATTTAAAAATGATGGTTTTATGGATATTGCAGTTAGTATCATAACACCAACTGATGCAAATAAAACGATTAGCTTTTTCATTATTTCCTAATTTAAATTGTTTGTAGTAATCGAAATGAATACAAAGATGTATCACAATTAATCCACGAAAAATGATGCTGGTCAAATTGAGTATTGATGTTAATGATGTGTTTAAAAAACAAACCAAATAGATATATAAAAATTTAAGTTTGAGTAAGTACTAGTTCTTGATTTCTAAAGAAATTGTTTTGTACTCAACTTTTTCTTGCTAATTTTTGCGTTAAAAACAATAGCTATTTTCTACATCATTTATGTTTGTTGTGATAATGCCAACAAAAGCAAAAAATTCATTCATTTATTTGCGCGTGTCCCACTCCGCAAGCTGGCGGATCGGGTCAGGCTATCACTTCAATCTTTTATAACCTTAGCTAACGCTCGCTTTTAAAAGGATTTATGTTCTATCCTTCACGCAGTTTTTATTTGCATTTATTATTTCTCGCCACTGTTGATATTATCACCAGAAGAAGTTTTTTGTAAATTATTATTATTTAAATAACATTAACAAGATTTAAAAATCATTTCTAATCCTATTAATCTGCGTTATCTGTGTTCCATTCTTTTAATTACAAATATTAACTTGTTATTGATAACAACACAATGGTTAAAAATTAAACATTTTACAAATGCTACAATTTGTAGCTGAAGCCAACTATAAAATAAATTATTTTTGCTCCCAGAGAAACAATTTAATTTATAGAAAGATGCAATTACAAGTGATTCAAACAAAAATTTATGAAGTTAGAGGGCAAAAAGTAATGTTGGATTATGATTTGGCAGAATTATACGAAGTTCAAACTAAAAACTTGAACCTAGCGGT
>CANHPI010000164.1 GCA_947462425.1 Bacteroidota bacterium | reverse complement strand
TAACTTTCCGTTAATAGTAATTACATCTAATTTCTCCCCAATTTTATCATAAGCTAATACCAAATTATTGTCGCTGGTTTGTGCAAATTGTGCGTCGTCATAAACAGCTAATTCATTAAAGTATTCTAATAGTTTGCTCGTAAATAAATCATAAGCATATAAAGCGCCATTACCATAAACTAAAACATCTGACTGAGAATCATCGTTCACTAAAGTAAAAGATGTTTTAAATCCACTTAATTCATCACCTAACTTTATCGTTTCTTTTTTATCTGACAGCGTAATTTTATTCAGCAAATTATTTTTGTCATCTACATAAATCAACTTGGTATTATCTAAATTATTTCCTGCTAACACATGCAAATTATTCAAGTTGGCAATAGTGTTATTCTTAAAATCAATTCTGCCGTCACCCTTTCTGCTAAATGCATATATTTTTCCGGAAACATCTGCTGTAATTAAATAATCACTTGCTCCAACATGCACAAAACTAATAGGTAAGTTTACCTCAGCGTCTGTTTTTACAGGAACAAAGCCTTCCGTTTTTACGCCGTATAAAGTGAAATTATAAATACGTTTATTGGCACACGCCACAAACAAACGATAATCTTTATTCCCTTCATAATCTAATACCGTTAAATTAGAAGTTACCTTAGCAGGTAACTTTATAGGATAACCCTGAACGTAGTTTCCATTTCTATCCATTAAATGCAAATATTGTTCTGTATTAAAAAGCAGTTGAAGTTTTCCATTTTTAAAAACATCAACCGTATAAATTTCAGATGTAATAGTTTCTGTAATTTTCTTTTTCCAAATTAAATTACCGGTTGAATTAATTAGGTACAGTGTTTTACCGTTATCCTGAAAACACAATTCATTTTCTTGCGTTAAATGATTCGTAAAAACATGCGCACCTGTTGCAATAAAAGAGTCTGCAGCAAAAGACCATAAAGCACTTACTACATTATTATTACTATCTGTTTTGGGTGGTGCATGGCTGGCATTAATGCGCACCTGAACTGAATTTTTAAAATTTTTAGCAGTTAATGAAAGTTGAGAAGTTGCATTTTCTGACGTCAAGAATTCGTTTGAATTTAAGATTGATTTTAAATGATGAGCCTTTATTAATTCTGAATTTTCGTAATAAAAATAATTACATTCTAGTAATAAATTGTCGTTAGCATAATTCATAAACGATGTATTTTTACCTAACAACTGGCTATTTAAATGCGATTGCTGAAAATAATTTAAAACTAATTTATTTGAAAAAAATAAAAGATGATTTTGATATAAGCAGGCGTATTCATTTTTGAAGTCAGATTTTGTAACTAAAAATAAATCGGAAAATATTTTATTCAGTTTATAAATTTTTAAATCGCCATAATTCTCAACACTATCACTAATAAGCTTAATAAGTTGGTCGCCTTTTTGTAAATCTTTCATTTTTATACTTACTATTTGACTATTCACATCATTTACAACATAGGTTGCTAAAAGTAATTCGTTATCTATATTTTCTAAACTCTCTTTTTTAATATTGAATAAAGCGCTATCATTTAAGGTATTCCAAGCAATTTTATTGTGCTCATTAACCTCTTTTGAATGTTGTTGTTCTATCGTTTTATAAAAAAGATCAGCGTCACTTAAATTGAAACCTTGCAAGGCTGCCGGGTTATTTGGAAGATGCTCAAACCCACTAATACTTTCCGAATTCTGATTTCTAAAACAGTTAAATAACGATAAACTATCCGTATTTGAATAGCCAGTTAAAGTAATTTCATTTAATTGAACCTCAACCCCAAATAACGACTGTTGAGTAAATAAATTTTTAGAAAGCAAATTTGTGAATTTATGATTTAAATAAACCTGTGTCTTTTGTTCTCCACTAATTTTTAATAGGTGAGTATACGCTATATTACTTGCCAATGATTCATTTTTATTTAACTCCAAACACTTTTGCAATAAAGACAAATCCGAACTTAAATACACTAAGCCATCCTTGAAACAAATCAACCACTTTTGATTATTATTGGTAAAATAATACGCATCAAATGAGGACACCGATGGATCCTTTGCAAATGACTTTTTGAAAAAATCAACAAATACACTTTCATTATTTTTCTCTTTTAATTTAAATAAGATAAGGTGCTCGGTAATTTTTTCTTGCTTAATAAATGCCCAATAAATTGAGTTTCCAGAAATTATTTCTGCAATTTCAGGTGATGAATTTACCAGAGAGTCTAAATAACTAATTCCATTTTGAGCAACAGCTATTGAGGTGCTTTTTAATAAAGAATTCCAAATTAAATTCTGACGGGTTAATTGGGAAATTAATTCGCTGCAATTTTTTGTTTCAATAACGCACATGGCATTACTCGGAATGTGCTCTAATGCCGAGCCTGTTGGCTCTTTACTTTCTTTTAAACGAAAATAGCCCCAAACAGCTATAGCTATCGACGCAACAATAAATAAATAAAAACTTATTTTTTTTAATAAAAACACCTCATCTAATATAATAGCATTTAACAGGTTTAATTAATTTTAAAAAGCATAGTTATGAAACTATTATTGTGAATTGATTATTTTAATCACACTTTAACTCATACAATAAATGATAAGTATGATAACAGTGAATTAAAATAGAGGTCTCATAACATTGAATTCTTTGACAAAGTTACAAATACTCATTTTGGTAAAAGCCAATTAAAATACGGTTAATGTAACCAATCTAAAGGTTGAGGAAATAACCACCGAAAAACTTAAGTTCATAAAAAAGCGTCGTTAATTTTTTAACGACGCTTTAATTTTTAAATCAATACTCTTTTAATCATCTTTCTTAATAACAGTTATATGTCCTATGTAAGGATGCTTTCCTCCTTGCAAATCACGAACCATTATTTTATAAGTATAAACTCCTTGAGCTACAGATTTAGAACCTCCTTTTACAGAACCATCCCATCCTTTTTGAAAATTATCACTTGTAAAAATAATCTCACCCCATCTATCATAAATATCCATTCGATAATTTTCCTCGTCAATACCCACTCCTATAGGTTGAAAAACATCATTTAAACCATTTCCATCAGGGGTAAATGTATTAGGAATATATAGCGAAAAATCTGGGGTAACTTCAACCTTTAACATCGCAGTATCTTTACAACCATTTATGGAAGTAGCCACTAAATTAACATCATAAGTTCCTGCATAAGTATAAGCATGACTTGGATTTGTGACAATTGATGAATTATTAACGTTACTTGAAGAAACATCGCCAAAATGCCAATAATAACTTATTGCTCCTTGAGAAGTATTCATAAAATTGAAATTAGGATCTAATACATTCACTATTTGAGGATCCGAGTAAAATGAAGCGATAGGTTGTGAAAACACTTCAATATAGTCTAATTTAGTAACAGAGTTTGAACAGCCAGTACTTGGATTAGTAACATTTAATGTGATTGAATATTTGCCTGAATCTGCAAAAGTAACGTTATACGGATTACCAATACTATTTAATTGAACCTGAGTATTCCATTCAAATACATCATTAAGCCCATTCGATGTCCCAGTTAATGTAACTGTTAATGGGGCGCAACCATTTAGTGGAAGTCCTGTAAAATCAATAATAGGAGATGCATTTACGTTTACAGTAAAAACTGCAGTTGCTAAAGGTGAAGTACATCCATCATCAATTAATACTGTGTAAGTATTTGGTGAAGATAGGAAATTAGCGGTAACATTAACCGAACTACTTGATACTGCTAAATCTGTAAATCCTGTACTCCAAATAAAATCATAAGGCGCTCCTTTTCCTGGACTAGTGATATTTGGTGTTAGCATCGTTACATTTCCATCACATTTTGATACAGCAAAACCTGAAGCAGTTAAAGGAGAAGTTACATTGATAGTAATTGTTTTTGGGAAAGTCAAACATCCATTGCCATCAGTTGCAGCAACAACATAAGAGGTCATACCAATTGGAATAACCGTATGTGGCCCGCCACCTATACCTATATTAGGAGTCCAAGTATAAGTATATGCGCCAACACCACCACCAGCAGTAGCAGAAATTTGAGTCGAATTTCCAAAACAAATAGAAGTATTTTGACTTGTAATCAATGTGACGCTAGAAGGTTGAGTAACAACTGTTGATGCAGAAACTGAACAACCAGTGCCATCCGTTAATGTTGCTGTATAAACTCCTGAAGCAACACCAGAAACACTTTGAGTTAAAGCAGATGAAGATGTTATTTGAGATAGTGGATTTGACCATGTGACATTATATGGCGCTGTGGTAGAGGAGTAATTAATCGCCATAGTACCATTTGAAAAACCAAAACAAGTTGGTGGAACAATATTAAAGCTTGTAATTATAGGAGAAGGTCCGTTTGCTATACCTATTGTTTGAGTGAGCGGACATCCCTTAGAGTCTGTAATATTTGCCAACCAACCATTTCCTGTTGGGATATTGCTAGCAATCAAACCCGTTGGTGTTCCTGGGGTAGTCCAATTGATATTATACGTAGGTGTTCCTCCGGAGACAATTAAAGTTGCAGAACCATTTGCTAAATTACAAGTAGCAGGTATTGACGAATAAGTTGCCGTTAAAGGTGGTGGGGCAATAATATTAAAATTATTACTAATAATGCAATTGTTTAAATCAGTGACTGTTACAGTGTAACCTCCTGCTGCTAAACCCGCTAAAACAGCTCCAGAACCTGAAGGCGCCCACGAATATGTATAGCCCGGTGTACCTCCTGTAGCAAGCGCAGAAATCTGCCCGTTATTTCCACCATTACAAGAAATATTTGTAAAGCTAGGTGAAGCCGAAGCAAATGATAACACTGTTGGTTGTGAAATAATTGTTGGAACTGAATTTAAACAACCATTTGCATCTTGTATGTTTACTGTATAAGAATTGGCAGCAACATTTACCATGGTAGCATTAGTTTGTCCACCCGGCGACCATACATATGTGTAAGGTGCAGTTCCTCCTATTACGGATACCGCTGCAGCGCCATCACTTACACCAAAACAGCTAACCATAGTTGAGCTAGCTATAGCACTTACAAGCTGTGTAGGTTCAGTAATAGTTACAAAAGTTGATGTAGAGCAACCAGCAGCATCTACCACTGTAATATTTTTAATCCCTGCAGTAAAATTGGAGACGTTTTGAGTTAATTGTCCTGTACTCCAAGTTACTGTATAATTTGGAACACCTCCTGTTACTGTAGTTGTTACTGCTCCATTATTACCCCCAAAACAACTCACATTGGTTTGACTTGTTATTGAAATCACAGGGCCAGAAATATCATTCACTAAACCACTAGCGGAAGCTGCACATCCATTTGCATCCGTTACTGAAAAAGAGTAAGCTCCAGAAAAGACATTATTGTTACATAATGTTACAGGTCCATTACTCCATTGAAAGGACAATGGAGCTGTTCCACCTAAAACTGTTGCACAAACTGCCCCATTATTTTGACTACAATTAGAATTGGTTGCTGATGTTGCGGCCGTTAATGCTGCTGGTTGCGTTAATGTAAATTGTAATGAGCTTGTACAACTTCCATTTGAAGTAATATTTACTGTTTGCACTCCTACACACAAGTTATTTACAAAATTACCACTTTGTAGGTTTGGTAACCATTGAAATGTTGTTCCGCCAGTCCCTCCAGAAAAGGTAATATTTGCTGTTCCATCGCATGCACCATTACATTTTACATTAGTATAAGTTAATGTCGTAATTAAAGGACTTGGTTCAATAATATTAACTGTTTGCGTTTTAGTACATAAATTTCCGTCTTGCACTGTAACGGTATAAACACCAGCTATTAAATTGTTGGCATTTGCTGTATTGCCACCACTTGGACTCCAGGTGTAACTGTATGAGCCTGTTCCCCCTCCTGGGGTTACAACAGCAAATCCATTATTACCACCATTACAGGTGATACTTCCTGTTGAAGAAATATTTGCGGTTAAAACTGGTGGTGCCGTAATTATTGTTTGACTGCTAGCAGTACAATTGTTTTGATCTGTTGCTACTAGCGTGTAACTACCTGCACACAATCCTGATGCAGTTTGAGTTGCAATAGGAGTTGCTCCTCCCGTCCATAAATAACTGATTGTTCCAAATCCATTTGACGTTGTAGCAGTTGCAACTCCATCACAGAAACTCGCACAAGCAATATTTGTTGAGGATAGAATTACAGACATTGCGGGTGGATTTATTAATGACATAGTCGATACTGCAATACATCCATTAGCATCTGTTACTGTTAAATTGTAATTACCAGCTCCTAGTTGATTTGATGTTGCTGCAGTTCCTCCAGTAGATGTCCACGCATAAGTGTAACCTGGAGTTCCTCCATTAGCAGTTGCGGTTCCAAATCCGTTAGTTAATCCAAAACAAGTTGGATTAGTTGCAATAATATTAACACTTAAAGAAGAGGTCGGTTGCGAAATAGTTACAAAAGTGGAAGTAACACAACC
>CANHPI010000163.1 GCA_947462425.1 Bacteroidota bacterium | reverse complement strand
TTGGACGCAAAAGAACGTGCCAAAACGCAAGATGGCTTTTTAATGGAAGATATTGATGTAATTGTTGCAACTATTGCGTTTGGAATGGGAATAGACAAGCCAGATGTTCGCTTTGTAATTCATCATGATATTCCAAAATCGTTAGAAGGTTATTATCAGGAAACTGGTCGTGCCGGAAGAGATGGTGGAGAAGGAAACTGCGTGACGTTTTATAGTTATGACGATATCATGAAGTTGGAAAAATTCATGAAAGACAAACCAGTTAACGAGCAGGAAATCGGTAAACAAATGTTATCCGAAACAGCTTCATTTGCCGAAACATCCTCTTGCCGTCGTAAATTTATTCTACATTATTTTGGCGAAGAATTTAATGACGAAAAATGTAACGAGATGTGCGACAATTGCCGCCATCCAAAACAAAAATTTGAAGCTCAGGATGATTTAACACTTGCCATCAAAGCAGTAAAAGAAAGTAAGGAAAAACATAAAGTAAAAGATATTATTAATTTATTGATAGGTAACTTAACCGCTACAGGTAAATCTTACAAGCATAATGAGTTAAAAACTTGGGGTGAAGGCGTTGAGCATGACAAGGATGATAAATTTTGGAATGCTGTCATGCGTCAAGCTATTGTTAACGGTTTTTTTGCCAAGGATATTGAAAATTACGGTTTAGTAAAAATTACCGAAAAAGGAAAAGCCTTTTTAAAAAATCCATTCAGCATTCAGTTTACAAAAGATAACGATTTTAGTAATGCAGAGAGCGATAACGATGATGATATTTCAGGCGGAAAAGGTGCAAATAGTACAGATGAAGTATTATATGCCATGCTTAAAGACTTAACTAAAAAAATTGCCAAACAAAATAATTTACCTCCTTATGTTATTTTTCAAGAGGTATCTTTAGAAGAAATGTCTATCAACTATCCAATTACGATGGAAGAGATGACAAAAATAACCGGTGTTGGCGCAGGTAAAGCAGCTAAATATGGCAAACCTTATTTAGAGTTAATCAAAAAACATGTTGACGAGAACGAGATTGAGCGCCCAAGCGATATGGTTATTAAATCCGTTGTTAATAAATCCGGATTAAAAGTATTTATTATTCAAAACATTGATAGAAAGGTGAGCCTTGAAGACATGGCCAAAAACAAAAACCTTAAAATGAATGATTTGTTAACGGAGATTGAAACCATTGTTACATCAGGTACAAAAGTAAATATCAATTATTATATTGATCAGACAATTGATGATGATAAGAAAGATGATATTTACGAATGTTTACGTGAAGCGGAAACTGATGATATCACTGCAATATTAAAAGAATTAGGTGAAGATGAATATAGCGAAGAAGAAGTACGATTAATGCGTATTAAATTCATAAGCGAATTCGGTAATTAAATTTTTATAAGTTTTAAAATAATAACAGCTCAAATTTGAACTTCAAAGAAGGGTAAGAATTAATGCGTGAAAAATTTATAAGTTAATTTTTGAGATTAATTCTTAAGGCTAATTAGACTAATTATTAAATAATTATAAACCAATATTTTAGCACATTTTAATCCCAGCTAAGGATTTAATAGCCTATTTTATTTCTTCTTATTAATTTCAGAAATTTGATTATCATAACATAAATAATATTTACCCTTTGCAAGATTATTTATATCTGTAATTTTACCAAAACCTTTTTTAACAATTGTTCCAAATGCATCATAAACTTCAAACGCTGTTTCAAAATTATACTGTATTTGTTTATAATCTTCAGTAATCATAAAAAATGGTTTATCTATTACTGAATATAAAATAACTTCAGAAGATACTTTAGGCGAAGTTGCTAAGCCAACTTGCTTTACTCTAAATTTATTTTCTCCACTATGTGTTGAAATTTGAAATGAATAATCATGACTATCAAGGGTTCCTATACCTTGAACTTCTCCAACGTATACCCACTTATTCCATTTAAATTGTTCAATAATATAAGGCAAAGATCCACATTCATTTTTAGATGACCATTTTAAGATTCCTGACGAATTAATATTCATACTTACTATCTCAAAAGTTGGACGAGGTTTTAAAACTTCAGGATTTAAGATAACAGGCATACAATCGCTTTTATGATTGATTTCGATAACAACCTTTTGTCCCGGTTTAATATTCATAGCATAAAAATCAATTTCAAAAGCCGAAGAATTAACTTCATCTGTTGTAATTGCTCCGTTTACTTTAACTTCTGTGGCACAATAACCCACTCCATTTCCACCAAATGCATTTTGAATAAAAATGTTTTTACTTTGAAATTTCCCCTCAAAAATAAGAACGCTCGCATTTAAGCTGAACGAAAGAATTGTTAGATACAAAATAAAATAAATATATCTCATTTATATTAATCTACTGATTTTTTATAAGGCATTAAAAATAATTAAAAAAACAAACGTTTAGATAAAATGCCTCATTTTAACAAAAAAAACTAACAGAAACAGTATTAAAATAGCAATCCAAAGGATATTTGAAGCACCTTTAAAGTGGACTTTATTAGAAAAACTATCTTTTTTGTAAGACCATAACATAGTAACAACAAAAAAAGCTAAAAATAAAGAAGCAAATATAATTTGACCGGTTGTGAACATCTTTTCCGTTTTTTTTGAGTGCAATTTATAATTTTACAGTCAATTGATGAAAAATATTATTGCTATACTATTAATTTGTATTATTTCGAAAGCATTCGGAAATAAAATTTCTGATGGTTATAAAGCACTATCTATTTTTGATTACTTTAAAGCGAAAGAATTATTTTACAAATCATTATCAAAGTGTCCTTCACAATCCTCATTTGGTTTAGCGATAATATATTACAGAAATGATAATCCTTTTTCTAATATTGATAGTTCAGCAAAGTACATATCTATCTGTAAAACATATTTTAAAGACACAACTACCTATTCTTTATATCATATTAACGAGCAAACAATTAATACATTAGCAAGTAATATTGGTTATAAAGGTTATGAAAAATACGGTAATAAAAATACGGTTGAGAGTTTTAATTATTTTATTTCAAATTTTTATTTTTCGGATAGTACCTTATTAGCCCAATCCTATTTAAAACGTGATAGTTTGCAATTAACTAAAGCATTAGCAGCGCAATCAAGTGATAGCGTAACACATTTTTTATTAAAGTACCCACAAAGCTGCCTGTATCAAAAAGCAAAGAAATTATATTACGACTATCAATTTTCAGAAACAACATCCAATAAATCTATTCAGCAGTATCAATTATTTATTAAAAAATTTCCTAACAATCCAAATATAATATTTGCTGAAACAAATTTATTTAACCTAATTCAGCAATTACACTCTAGTGATAGTATTTATAACTTTATAAAAAAGTACAGTACTATCATAACCAATGAAGCTGCATGGAAATTATTATATAATACTTCAGTAAAATCCTACGACAAAGAAGAATTAACTAATTTTTTAACCAAGTATCCTGAATACCCTTTTAACGAAACTATTTTAAAAGAAATATCCTTAACTCAAAATATTTTAATTCCTTTAAAAGACTTAAATGATAAATTTGGATTTATTGATACTTTAGGAAATTGGATAATAGTGCCTCAATTTGATGATGCATCAGTATTTAACGAAGGATTTGCTTCTGTTTGCAAAAATGATAGTTGTTTTTACATCAACAAAGAAGGCAACAAAATATCCGACCATTATTTTGAAGAGGCCGAAAATTATAAAAACGGAATAGCAATTGTAAAAAAGGAAAATATTTATTTATTAATCAATCGCTCAGGTCAATTTATATCAAAAGGATATGAAGATATTAATGAAGTGTCTGAAAAACTTTTTGTTTGTAAATCAAATAATTTGTACGGTGCTATTAATTTAAAAGGAGAAATTATTATCCCCTTTATTTATTCAAAACTAGGTAACTTTAAAAATAACTATGCGTATTATTTATCCAACCAATATGGATTAGTTGATATAACAAACAAAGCCCTTAAAGCTCAATGGGAATGGATTTCTGATGTAGACACCAATTCAATTGCTATTGTAAAAAAGAACTCTAAATTTGGATTAATAACTATAGATGAATCAATTATTTTGTCAGCAGAATTTGATTACATAACACATTGCAAAAATGAAATTTATTTAGTTGTAAAAAATAATTTATACGGATTTTACAACATAAAAGAGAAATGCTTTGCAACCTCAATTGACTATAACTATAATTCTTCGTATGAACCAGACTATTATTCAAACGGTAAATATTTTAAATTACTTAAAGATGATGAAGTTGCTTTAGTAGATGCAAACGGGCGATACAGTATAAACTTTGGAACCTACTCGAATTTATTTTTTGCAAAGTGTGACATTATACGTATTCAAAAAAATAACAAATATGGTTATGTTGATAGAAAACTTAAAGCTGTAACATCTGTTGATTATGACAAGGCTACTGACTATTTTAACGATATAGCCATCACTAGCAAAGCAAACACGTCATACTTAATTGATAAGGCAGGGAAAATAATTTATGCCCTTAAAAATGGAGAGATTACGAATGCAGAAAACTCATTATTCAAAATTAAATTAGATGGGCTGGTTGGCTTATTGAGTAAGGATGGTAAGCTCATTTTAAATATTGAATTCGAATCCATCAACTTATTGTATAACGAGCTTTATGCGTGTTTAAAAAACAATGAATTATATTTATTTAATTCAAGAACAACATCTTTAAAAAAGCTATAACATCTTTAACTAGCGCTTGGAAATACCAAGGTAAAGGTAGTTCCTTTGTTAATTTCTGTATCAAATGAAATAGTACCATTAAAAGAAGTAACTGAATTTTTAACCATCGCTAAGCCTAATCCAGTACCAGTAGTTTTAGTAGTAAAGTTTGGGGTAAATAATTTAGGTTTAATTTCATCTATAATACCAACACCGTTATCCTTTACTTTAATAATAATGTTGCTATTATGATGATACGCGTTAATTTCAATTTTACCTTTACAATCAGAAGGAATAGATTGTTGGGCATTTTTTAATAAGTTAGTGAAAATTCTTAAGCACTGCTCCCTGTCAGCCAAAACTAATAAAGACTGTGGCGCCTCTAAAGATATTTCACATTCTGTATTTTGTTGAAACAAGTGCGTTACATTTTGAAGAACATCAAATAAATTTACGATTTCTAAATTAGCATTTGGCAATTTAGCAAAGTTAGAAAACTCTGTTGCAATGTGCGAAAGTGTATCTATCTGCTCAATCAACATTTCTGAAACTCTTTTTACCCTTTCATTAATATCATCTGGATGAGTTTCAACCACCCTTTGTAAATGCTGAATATTTAATTTCATTGGCGTTAATGGATTTTTGATTTCGTGAGCTACCTGTTTTGCCATTTCTCTCCAAGCGGTTTCTCGCTCAGATTTAGCTAACAGTTCGGAACTTTTTTCTAATTTAATAAGCATATTATTATACTCAGCAACTAAGTTTCCAATCTCATCATTCGACTTCCACTTAATTGCTTCGTTAAATTTACCAAACTGAACATTTGAAATTTGTTGTTTTATAATTCTTAATGGTTTTGTTAATAAATTAGAAACCAATAAAGCAACTAGCGTTGTAACTACAAATAATATAGTGTAGATGTTGATTAAGGTGGTTAAATAAGCTGTTAGTTCTTTTTCTAAATCTTTTTGTCGCGCAAAATAAGGTAAATTAATATAACCTAATAACTTATCATTTTTACTGTAAAAAGGGATATAAGCTGAAAGATATTTTAATGAACCAATATTCTCTTTTTGAGTATAGTTTGCTTGTATGCCACGCATAAAACTCATATATGCGCCAGGATTCATAAATCTCGAAATTAATCCCTGCTCATAAATTGCAGGTTGAGATGTTGAATACAATAATCCTTTTTTATTAAATAAAGAAATATCACTACCAAATAATTGTGCTAATCTTTTCAATCGATATGTTGTATTATCTTTATAAATAGCATCTAAAGATTCCTGCTGACCTATGTTTTGCTGTAGCTCTTTTAAAACAGATTGTGATTTAGAAATTAGATCTTTTTTATTTTTCAATTCAAATTGAGATGAAACAACCCATAACGTTCCAACAACAACACAAGCAAGTGATAACACAACAATTGAAACTAAAATAAACTGAATACGGTTATTTAAAGAATTAAAATGCAGACTGCGTTTTATAATAATTGAATTAAACAATACAGAAAATAAAACTAATAAAGAGAAAAAGATAAATAAATATGAGTTGGATGTAAACCGTCCCCAAAGTCCATATTCTATATCAGATATAACAATTGTAGTATTTTTTTGAGGAGAATAAATAAAATGTTCATACGAATCATTAGTGGATAATTTGAAACTTTTGTTATTTATAAATAATGGATATTGGTATTCTCCAAATGTATTTAAAAGCTTATTTGATTCATACACAGCATATGAAATTCGCTTGGATTCTAATTTATTTTC
>CANHPI010000162.1 GCA_947462425.1 Bacteroidota bacterium | reverse complement strand
TTCAGATCCTAGCATTCAATTAGGCTCGCGTCACCCTTTATCGATTGTAAAAAATCAAATTATTGATGTATTTGCACGTATTGGTTTTACCGTAAGCGATGGAAGAGAAATTGAAGATGATTGGCATAACTTTACAGCTTTAAATACTCCTGAAAATCATCCAGCGCGCGACATGCAGGATACCTTTTATGTGGAGTTAAATCCTGAAATGGTATTACGTACACAAACATCTTCGGTTCAAGTTCATATTATGGAGAATCAAAAACCTCCAATTCGTACTATTTCTCCAGGTAGAGTTTACCGTAATGAAGCGATTAGTGCGCGAGCGCATTGCCAGTTTCATCAAATTGAAGGCTTATATATTGATGAAAAAGTTTCTTTTGCTGACTTAAAACAAACCTTGAATTTCTTTGCTAAAGAATTGTTTGGCACAGAAACAAAAATAAGAATGCGTCCAAGTTATTTTCCATTTACCGAACCAAGTGCTGAAGTTGATATTAGCTGCACACTTTGTAAAGGAGAAGGATGTAATGTTTGTAAACACACCGGCTGGGTAGAAATTTTAGGTTGTGGTATGGTTGATCCTCAAGTATTAGACAATTGTGGAATTGACAGTAAAAAATATAGTGGCTTTGCTTTTGGAATGGGTATTGAACGTATTACCATGTTAAAATATAGAGTGAAAGATTTGCGTTTATTTTTTGAAAATGATGTTCGATTTTTAAAACAATTTTCAGGAGAATAATGAAATTTATTTTGAAAATATTTTTTTTTATACTACTAGTTGGTGTAATTTTTTGCAATTTAACTTGTAAAAAAAAGATATTTTCTAAAATTAAATATGAAGGCTATGTTTTTGATTCTATTGGAGGCCAACCTGCCGTAGGCGTTAATATCCGTTTAAGCGCATGTGCTTCAAAATCTGCAAAAAATGACTGTACAACTTACGACGTCGGTTCTTGTGCATCTAATAGTGAAGGTTATTTTAAAATTGAAGCAAATGCTGCAAGATCAAACAGATATGCTATTGATGCTTTTTATACAGACATTCATACATCATTTAGCTTAAGCAAATCTGACTTAACAAGCGGTAGATATAGTACTTTATTTGTAAAAGATAAATAACATGGAAAAGCTTCCAAGAAAAGAAATGATTGCTGACATGTTGGTAAAAGAACCAAACGACGTGTTTTTAAATTATGCTTTAGCTATGGAATATTTAGCAACTTTGGATTTTAAAGAGGCTGAAAATCAATTTAAAAAAGTTTTAACTATTCAGCCTGATTACCTGCCTTGTTTCTATCAATTGGGCCAGGTAAATGAGAAATCAGGTAATAATGATACTGCTATTACTTTTTATAAACAAGGTGTTGATTTGGCAAAATTACAAAACAATACAAAGGCTTTAGGTGAATTAAATGAAGCTATTTGGATGCTTGAAGATTAGTTTTTTGTTGATTGAAGTATGTTGTTTGAAAAATGTAAGCCTAAAAAAAACAATTTATTTATACGAACTTTTTCCAACAACTTATATCTAAAAACTAATAACAATTTCTACAATTCCTTATTTAAAATAGCCTTATTTCCTACTCTATCTATTACTTCAATTTTTACACTTTTAGGATTTGGTTCGGTAAAATAACATGTTACTGTATTTGATTTTGCATCATATTCAGCAATCTGCCAAACATTATTAACGTATATATTGTAACTGGCAATACCACTTAAATGATCACTGATTTTAAAACTTAAAAAATTAGCAGTGTGTATTTTAGTGTTTTTTGATTGAGGAAGTGTAACGGTAGGCGCAACAGTATCATACAAAATGCTAAACGTACCAAAAGTTTTACTCTCGGCTTTAAACCAACCATTTTCATATTTTCCAATCAAACAATTATCTCCATTTTTTATTATCATTTTATCTTCTTTACCTTTTATTACTTTCGGAATTTTTATGGATAATGAAAATGCTTTTAATAAAGGTTCCTCTTTATTTCCAATAACAGCGTTGCCTAACTTATTAATATAAACACCAACCGAACTATTATTGCTTAAAGTACCAGCTCCAATTAATACCTCAACATCTTCTTTTTTTATGAAAGACTCTTTGTTACAAAAAATAGTGTACTTAATAGAATTTAATTTATATCCATTTAAGTTTTTTGTTTTTACATAAAAAGTCAAGTTGTTTGTATTTCCCTTTTCATCACTGATAACTAGATTTACTTTATGCGGAAAAGTATCATTTAATAAAATTTTCCCACCATTTACAACACTTTTATAAATACCAATATCATAACAAGCTGGTGTAAAACATTTTTGAAATTTGATGCCATTATCTTTTTCGCTAAATACATTTACATATCGGCCATTATCAAAACTTATGTTATTGAGCTGGTGATGATATATGAGCTGATCATCCAATAAAATTTTGGCTTCGTAAATATTATTTTTATTGTTAGTAGCACTAGCTCTGTCAAACCCAGAAAAACCTATAGCAAAAGTGTTTTCATTTAAAACTTGAGTGTATTTTGGAAGTGATAATTTATTACCAACTTTGTTTATTGGAATAGTTAATAAACGTTTTATATTATTTGTATCAGCCGTACTATAAATTGCTAAATGAGTTAACTCTGGTTTTACATCATCTTCTATATCATACACTAATAAAGGGTTAATAGGTATTTCTGATTTTTCTTCTCTCAATTCAAAATGCAAATGCGGTCCTGTAGAACTTCCTGAGTTACCAGTATAGCCTATTATTTCACCTTTTTTTACAGGCAGTTCATTTGGATTTAGAATAATTTCTAACTCATTTTTTTTCTGTTCTAATTGTTTTTGCCGCGTGAAATTATCAATTTTTGAAACGTATTTTTTTTGATGAGCATAAACCGATACATATCCATTTGGATGTGTGATATATAAAACTCTTCCGTATCCAACACTACTAATTTTAATGCGACTCACATAACCATCGCCAACACTTTTTATTGGTAAATTAACTGAAGGATCTGTACTAAAATCCAAACCTGCATGAAAATGATTGGGTCTAATTTCGCCATAATTGCCCGTAATAAAAACCTCTCTATCTAGAGGATAAATAAACCCTAAACCGTTATACTGTGCAAAATACAATGATGAAAAAAATATAAAAAATGTTATGAATAGAATTCTGAAATTTATCATTATGGCTACGTTAAATTGTCGCGACTTAATTAACAACGTGTTGTTGATGTAAAGTTAATGGCTTAAGTAAAATGAGTTAGCCTAAAGTCTATTTTTATCAAACAACAAATTGTTTATAGAACATGAATGTAGAAAATATCAAATCGGAATTACAACAAGTATTGGATAGCGATGTAGCGCTGCGTAAAGAGTATAATGAAATTAAACGTTCATTGAGTGACTACCGTAACCAACTCATACAACGTGATGAAGACTACAAGCGATTACAAGTATCGATTGATGTTTTAAATACTAAATTGGTTGTTATGGAAAGAGATAACACCAATTATAAAAGTGAAGTAAGCTCTTTTAAAGAACTACGCAACACTATTCACGAACAGTTACAAGAGAAACAAGATGAAATAACAAGTTTACTTTCAAAAATAGAGGAGTTAAATGGGCAATTAGCCTTGGTTGCCTCAGAATACGAAAATAACATATCTGAATTAAAAACAGCTTCTGAAGAAGAAATCTCTAATTTAAAATTAGCATACGAAAGTCAATTAATCGAATTAAAATCAAATACATCCTACCAACAAACTGGAATTAGAAGCGAATTAGAATCAAAAATAAATGATTTAACAACTACTTTCAATGCAACTTACCAAGAAACAGTTTCCTCTTACGAATTGCAAATTGAAGAATTAAAAAATAACTTTAACACTCAATTAACTGCGTTAAAAGAAGAATCAGAAAATCGTATTTCAACTTTATCAGGTTCTAGTTCTGAAACTGTAACTAACGTAACAAATGAATACGAATTAAAAATTAACAACTTAACTTTTCAGTGGAATAACGAGAAGACAGAACTTACATCTTCCTATGAAAACCAAATTACCTCATTAACCGGCGCCTACTCAAGCGAAAAAACAGATTTAATAAATTCTTACGAATCTAAAATATCTGATTTAAATACTGAATTATCTAATAAACAAACTGAATTTGAAACTGAATTAAATTCAACTATTGAATCGTTAACTCAATCTTTTATTCAAAAAGAAGCTGATTTAAAGGCTACATATGAAGCGGAATTATTAAGCGCTACAACTATTTCAGATTCGTTAATAGTTAGCTTAAAAACTGAATACGAAGAAAAATTAGCTAACTCAGTTCATGAATCTTCAAATCAAAATTCAAAAATATCAGAAGATTTAAGTAAAGTGGTTGTGGAAAACGATCACTTTAAAGAAAAAATTAGAGAAATGGTATATCATATAGATAACCAAAATACTCAAATTGAAAACTTAACTTTAGAAATTCAAATTAAAGCTGAAGAAATAACTAAACAAATTGACAGCTACAACTCATTATCATCTGACTTTGATAATTTTAAAAATACTCAACTTTCCAGTATTGATGAACAAGTAACTGGTTTAAATTCTAAAATTTCTGAATTTGAATTATTAGTTTCCCAAAAAGATGTTGCAATATCGGAATTAACAGCTTCGTTAGAAGAAAAATTAAATCAAATTTCAAGTTTAACTAATTCTTATAATGAATTAGAAGAGCAACATAAAGAGTTAAGCGTTTCATTTAATCTTGAAAAAGAAAATTTTGAACACTTTAAAAACAACAGTGAAGAAGCTCATACCTTACAATTACAAAATAAAGATATTGAGTTTAATAAGTTATTAGCAGAAAATACCTCTTTAATATCAGAAATAGATGCCACATCAGATAAATTAGAGGCTACTGAAGATGAATTAAATCTAATTAAACTCGAATTATCTGAATTGAAAATAGTTGCTGAAGGAAAAGCAATTGACTTAAAAGAAACATTAAACGATAAAAACTACGAGATAACAACTTTATCTGCTAACAATATGGCTTTGCAAACAGAGCTAGATTTATTAAAAGCAGAATTGGCAAGTGTTCGTGGCGAATTAAATTCAGCCATTTTGAGCAATGAATCAGGATTAAAAATTCAGGAAGAATACAATAACTTAATATCAGTAAAAACAGAATTACAAACCGAATTATCTAATCATCAATCTACTATTGAATTTTTAAACTCTCAAGTAGCTGAATTAACTGATTCAATTACTAATTACCAAACTGAGATTTCAAATTTAAAATCGGAATCTAAGGCGGATGAGCAAGACGCTTTTGTAGATCGTTTATTTAAGCAAATTGATTTATTGACTGATGAGCGTTTAAGTTTATTGAATGAGAAAGAAGAAATGGCTAATCAGCTTTTAAGAATGAATGAAACGGTTACTTCAATATCAAAACATGTTGATTCTCAAAATATTGATGTAACAGAATTGGATAATCACAGAAAAAATGTTATTTTAGCCGGAGGTTCTAGTAATAATAGTTCTGACAAAACAATTATGAAAAAACAAATAAATGAGTTGGTGCGTGAAATTGATAAATGTATAGCTCTGTTGAGTGCTTAAAAAAAGAAATTAGCTTAGTTTAATGAGCGATGTAAGTGTAAAAGTAGAAATTGCCGGTGGTTTATATACACTGAAAGTTAAAAGTGAGGACGAAAACAACGTTAAACAAGCTGTTGAATTAATAAATCAAAAGATTTCGGAGTTCGAAAAAAACTACGGAATAAAGGATAAAAAAGATGTGATGGCAATGGTTACTTTACAATTGGTAAGCCAATTAGTAAAGGAAAAAAACCAGGCAGAACAAGAGTTAAGCACTCTAAAATTGGTGTTAGAAGATGTGGAACAAATGTTAGTTCAACATAATAAAAACATACAATAAACAGAAGAATAAACATATAACGTCTTTAGATAGACCATTTTGACGCACAAATTTTGAAGAAATTCAATGATTTGTGCGTTTTTTTTGTTAATCGCTATTTGGATAGTCGCCCCAAATAAAGATTAAATAGTATAAACAACGAGCGACAAATAAAATTATGTTAACAACCATTTTTATAGCCATTGCATTAATTGCAGGAGTAGTTGCAGGCTTTGTTATTGCCAACTCTCGATTGAATAAAAGCAGCGTTCAAGAAAAACAAAACCTTATAAAAGAAGCAGAAGTAAAAGCAGAATCTTTTAAACAGGAAAAAATTTTACAGGCAAAAGAAAAATTCTTACAATTAAAATCAGAACACGACAAAACAGTTAACGAGCGCAACCAACAGTTAGTTGTTTTAGAAAACAAAGCCAAACAACGTGAAGGTGATTTAGCAAAAAAAATTGAAGAAGCTTCTAAAAAAGACAAAGAACTTGAATCGCAAAAAGCTCAATTGAATTCTCAAGTTGAATTGTATAAAAAGAAAAGTGAAGAGATAGAAAAATCTCACCGTAAACAAGTTGAATTATTAGAGAAAGTATCAGGTTTAAG
>CANHPI010000161.1 GCA_947462425.1 Bacteroidota bacterium | reverse complement strand
TTGGGAGAAGGCAGTTCACCCCTCAGTCCTCCGGACAGCTCCCCTAAAAAATGGGAGCAGCTTATTAAAATTTAAAGTGGTGGGTGATTGAAAGGATATAGGTTGGTGAGAGAGTTTGGGAGAAGGTAATTCACCCCTCAGTCCTCCGGACAGCTCCCCTAAAAAAAGGGGAGCAGCTTATTAAAATTTAAAGAGTTTGAGATATAGTTGAACAAAAAAAATAGATTACAATAAAAGAAATTTATTATTCAATTTTAAAGTCTAATTCTGCTGTCTGTAATTCTTCTTTATTTCCAAAATCTAAAACTGCCATGGCAGAATAAGCACCTTTTTCAATATCTGCCGGCAAATCAAATTTAAATTCTTTAGTATAACCAGGAAATATTGCGAATTGTTTTACCTTTAGTTTTGTTTGTTTTCCGGTTACTAAATTAGTTAGTTCTAAATAATATAAACAATAACCAATTCCAGTACCGGTATTTTTTGCTTTCATATAAATCTGGTTTAAGGATTTATCTGTTTTTTTATTAAAACTCATGGCTACAACTTCAACATTATTAACGATTACATTAGGTGGATTTTGGAAAATATTCACTCCAAAACCAAATGAATTTTGAACACCCATTCCAATTGCCTTATCAGAAGCATTAGGTATTTCTAATTTTGGTCTTTCTAATACCTGATCTAGTGTTAATATAGTCCACATACTAATTGCCATCGAATCACCTGAAGGTATATCAAGGGTAACTGTAATCACCTTTGATTGCCTTGGTTTCAATTCAACTAAGGTAGGTGTAACAATAACGTATTTACTTAACGCAAACATAGAATACTTATCAACCGGCGCATCAGAATTCCCATCTGATCCTACACCATAATCTTGAAAACCAACCTGAAAATTGTACGTTTTCTTGGTATCATTGGTCATCTTTAATGTTTTAGTTTGAATATTCCCCGGTTTAACATTAAATCTCATTGTAGATGGGGAAATTGCCACACCGTGATCAGGTAAAGTATCTAAAATTGGGGGAGTTTCAGGCTTTTTTTCAGTTACAGGTTTTGCAGCAGAATTAAGTGTATCTAATACAATTTTCTTTTGAGTGGTTGTATCTCCTAAGGCTCTCCTAATTTGAGAGTAACTTTGATTTGAAAAAATAATAAAGGAAAAAAGAAAAAAAGTAATTAAAAAGCGGTTCATAGTGTGTTTTTTTTAATATTGCAAAAATAACTAATTTTTTAAAATTTTAAATATTAAAACTTCATTTTCCATATTTTGGATTTTTATAAAATAAAACCCAGATGAGAATTCAGATATATTGTATTTAAAAGTACTTTCTTGATTGTTAATACCTAATAGTTGTTTACCGGTAACATCAAATATAACTATCTTAGAATAGATTGGGATATTTTCAAAATTTATAAAATCTGAAGTTGGATTTGGAAAAATATTACACTTGGAATAAGCCTGAGCTATAATTCCAGAACACAAATCTACAAAAATTGATTGGCTTGCCGAATCGGAACAGCCATTTAATGCGGTATAATTATACGTAATTAAATTAGTGCCAATGCCTGATAATAAAGGATCAAAAACATCAGGCGCAAAAACGCCGTTACCCGAATAAACACCTCCTAAAGGTAAGCCACCTGATAAAGATAAAGTTCCTGAATTTGAACAAACGGTTGACGTATTTAATGCTAAACTAACAGAGGGCGATTGCAAAACTTTTATAGAAGTCGAATCCAAACCAAAGCAACCATTACTATCAGTAAATTGATAATAAATAATTGAATTTCCCGGATTTACAAACTGAGGATTGAATAGGCCTAATTGATCAACTCCCACTCCTGAAAAAACACCACCAGATGGACTGAAAGAACATGTTATTGAAGAACTATTATCACAAATTGAATCATTAGGAATTGAAAGTGAAATTATAGGATTTTGATTAATGGTAATAAAAACTGTATCAGAGTTTACACAATTTACAGAATTTGTAACTATAACAGAATAATTACCCTGCTGATTAATAGTAGTTTGCTGAACGTTAGCTCCATTACTCCAAGTATATGAATTAAATCCAGTGCCTGCATCTAAAGTAATTAAATTTCCCTGACAAATACTTGTATCGTTACCTAAAGAAATAATTGGTAACTGATTTACAATAATGCTTTGACTAGCAGATGCAGAGCAGCCTTGAGAATCAATAACCGTTAAAGTATATGTTGAATTTACAGATGCCTCAACTTTGGGAGTTAAAGAATTTACATTTGAAATATTAGAAATTGGATTCCATGAAAATGAAGATAATGTATTAGTATCTTTAAACACCAAGCTCCATCTATAAAAAGTTCCAGCTTCTAAATTGGAAATATCCTTAACATTAATTTGCCATAACCCATTTGCAACACCCGTTAATAAATTAAAAGATTGTTGAGGCAAAAAATTTCCAGTAAAAGGAGCTACTCCGTTAACGATTAACGAATTAGAATTACTACTAAAAATTGAACCGATATAATTATTACCTGACGAACCATTGTTTGAAGATAATTGGACAGAGGAACCATTTGGTGCAATTAATGTAATAACTAAATCACCATCAAAGGAATGAATTAAAGAATCAATTCTTACTTCCACTACTTGTGCAGCATTACCTCCTACTCCACTAACTTGAATGGTGGATGTTATACCACTTTGCAAATTATCAGGAATTAGAAAAGGGCCATCGGTATTTTTTATCGGGGGAAGTGAATTTAACCCTAAGCCATTAATAGAAATGGATGGTAAAAACTGAACGCTATCATTTAAACAAACAGAAACGGTTGGTTGAGAAAATAAAACACTTGGATTTTGAGAATATAAAACTTGTTTAATGGTATCATTAGAAGTATTAATATCGCCCGATGGTATACTAGCATAAGAATTTATGTAATACACTCCCGCGTTTTGAAAATTTAAACCAGAAGAAACAGTGTAGGTTGCAGATGCATTAGGATTTAAAACACCTGAATTTAAGGTTAAGGAATAAGTTTGATTTATTTGTCCGGATATTACACTAACAATTGTAACATTTTCATTTGCAAAATCAATTGTTATAGGTCCAGTATTTTTAACAACAGCAATAATCTGTTCATTTGAAGAGTAACAATTTTTTTGAATAGGAGAATTTAAGGTTGTAATAGATAAATCATAACTCGTAATGTTAGAAATATTAATATCTTCTAAATGCAAATCATAACTATTAGAAATAGCTCCCTCTTTTGCCTGAAAGGCCAAAATAACTTCCTGACCGGCATAATTGTTTAAAGGGTAAAAAAACTGACTAAAAGAATTTGTTAATCCTGAATTAGAAGTTAAAGAATCTAATTTTTGAAAACTTAAACCACAATCAGTAGAAATCATTACATATAAATAATCATCCGTTCCCATTACACCGGTTGTAGAAGAACCAACAGAGGTAATAGCTGATTTATAGGACAAGATTGTATTAGAAATCGGAATGATTTTAGGTGCAACTATCCACTCATTTTTAGAGGTAGTATTCATAGTTATTCTGGCATTTGTGTTCAAAATTGAACCAGAAGTCCAAGATGAATTTGTGAAAGTAGGAATTGAACCCGTTGCTTCATTCCAACCTACAAAAGATGAACCTAAATTAGCACCATTATAATTTGTAAAATCAACTATTTGAGGCAATAATGCGGGACTAGAATTAATTCTTATACTATTTTTTATGGTATCATTAAAATGATTTTCATCTAAAACCCACGATGAGTAAGACGTAATAGAATACGTGCCATAAGCTGACATATTAATTAAACCAACAGGAATACTTAAGTTTGAAAAAGCCTGAAGAGGATTATTAGCATTTAATAAATTATTATTAACTAATAGCGAAATCGTTTGGGATGAAATACCTGAAACAATTACCACGACATTTACTGGATTGACTGAAAAATCTAATGGCACAGCTGTGTAGTTTTTAATATCAAGCGTTACTGATTGAGAACCTGAATAACAACCAACGTTAGATGGGCTTATTAATGCCATTGTTTTAACATCATAGGTTAATGGAGTAAATTCATCAGCGCCAATATCACTAGGATTTATTCTTAATTGATTATCAATATCATCAACTATATAAGGTGTTAACGTTGGGTTTGAAGCGGCTGAATTTAATGCGGGATTAACTACATGTAAATCATTAGATGAAGAAAAAATTGGATCTGTACTTATTGAATTATTATCCTGATTATATGCTGTTTTCCAACTAGAAAGTGTTGAATAATCAGTCGTATTTCCATTTCCTATAAAACCATTAGTTGTATTTGCAATATACAAATCATTATAATCAGATACAGAACCTGTATTACCGAGAGAAGTTGCTGATGAACTTCTCCAACAATAATGTTTAGATATTCCTGATTGATTAGCTGTAAAATTACTAAAAATATTATTTCTAATTTTATAAATGGGACCACTAGTAGTTCCTATTTCTAAACACGTACTTGAACAGTTTATAGCAGATCCATTATCTAAACTAATGGAGTTGTGAGTCACTTCAAAAACAGAGGCAGTGTTACCTCCTCCTGTAATAGCCTGTAAATTAATGCCTCTGATAACTCTTACAGAACTTGATGCGCCTGAATAGAAAGAAGCTATTTCAGAAATAAAATTATTATAAATTCTTATTGTATGAGCTCCTGATGCAGCCGCAGGAACATTTGCTCTTATACCACTTGCAGCTGAAGTAGAACTAGCACTACTATTGGTTATAGAACTAATTTTATTATTATACAATTCGCAAATGCCATAACCATTTTCAATAAATATACCATACACCAGAGCTTGGGTGGCTACATTTTTAATAGTATTATTGAATACTTTACAGTTTTTTAAATTTTTCACCCAAATACCTGCACAGGCATTAGTTGTATTTCCTCCGCCAATATCAAATGTATTATTACCTCCAATAAAACAATCTCTAACAATACATGAATCATCTTGAAATGTGGCATTACTTAATAAATAAATACCTTGAAAGGAATTTTCAACAATTATATTACTAAATAAATTATTATTATTAGTTCCGTTTAAAGATGATGGGACATTTGTTGCATTTTGATATATACCAATACAATTATTAGTTCTATCTAAAGAAATTTTACTATTTTTAATTATATTTCTTTTTGCTCCATCGGTTGCAGAAGCATTGATAATATAATATCCATATTCCATTTTTTGATTACCCGTTGCTGAACCTACAAATGTTTCCACATCTATTCCATCAAATTTAATATAATCAGATCCAATTAAAGAAAAACAAGCATCAAGTGCTCCGATTCCATTTTTACCAATAAATTTGGGATTTACTCCTAATCCATTTTTTTGAAAAGTAATGGTATTACTTGCAGAACCAGAAGCTGAAATAATTTGTGGATTTTCAAAAAAAGATTGCCCCGATGACACATTAAACGTTACTGAACCAGAAACACCATGAACATTTAAATAATTAATTGCATCTGTAAAACTTACAAAGTTACTACCAGCAGATGGTAATGAGTTAGATGTTGGCAAAGTATTATTAATAGTGTATATACCATTTAAAGGAGCTAATGGCTGGCTGTATAAGTAAATATCATCAATAGATGCAGGTGTTGTAATTGCTCCTGAAGTGTTGTCGTTTTGCCAAGTAAAAATTAATCTAAACGATGTACCTGATAAACTTGCCGGCAAAAATAAATTTACTTGTTGATATGAATTAACTTGAGTAAAATCAGTATAAACCAATGTAGCTCCAGTCATTAAAGTATTACTCGATGCGGGAACATCTGCAACCGGTGTAACTGATGTAGGTGCAATATACACTAAAAGTCTATCAAAATTTAGTTCACCTACTGACTTATAATTAAATTTTAAATTTATTGCAGTATTCCCAGAAGGAACAGTTATATCACGATAAAAGTGTGATGTTTGGGTTACTGTATTAGTATAACTATAAGTTACTCCGTTTGTATTAGAAATAAATGCAGAATTTGAACCAGAAAAAGGAATAGCATCACCGGAAACAAACCAATTATTAACTGTTGAATTTACAGAAGTCCATCCATTACCTGCTAAACCACCAACCAACTCAAAGCCTCCTTCGGCAGCTGGATCAATTAATAAACTTTGACTAATTGCATTTAAACTTGAAATAAAAGCATAATAGAAAAATATTTTTTTTACAAATGACCTCATAATTTTGTTTGGATCTATATTGATTTATACAATGGTAATTGTTTCAAATTTAATATATTTTTAAATAAAACAACTATTACTTAAAAGCTAAAAGCCTGTTAAAAATTATCTAATAAATGTGTTATGCTTTTTTTTATTCAAAATTATCATAACATTTAAAAAAATAAATTTTAACAGACTCTAAAAAATTTTATTTTTTAATGTTGAACAATTATTTTCTTTGATAAAACAGTTGTTCCATTTTGGTTGATGAGCGTTATAAAATAAGAGCCATCAGCCCAAACGGTTGTATTAAGAGCC
>CANHPI010000160.1 GCA_947462425.1 Bacteroidota bacterium | reverse complement strand
TTAAAGTTTTTGTTTTATCTTCAAACAAAGGCTTAAATAAATTAATTAATTTTTGCGCTTCTACTTTGTCTTCAGAAACAGGAACGTAATACGCTTCATTTTCTTTTACAGCAAACGACAGCCCAACAACCTCAGCATTTAGTGTATTTAAATCAGTTGTTTCGCTATCAAAACAAAACTCTGCATTTTCTTGCAAAACAGCTATTAAATTAGAAATTAGTTCGGGTGTATCGCACAAAATATAATTGGGATTTAGATCTTTAATAGTTTTAAATACTTTAGCAGCTTCCGCAACCGCTTCTATATTTTCTTCGCTGAACATATCAACTGTAGTAAATAAATCAGTTTTTGGTTTCGCAGTTTCTTTTGTTTTATTAGAATTATTAAATACTTCTTTTCCTCCACCAATATCTTCGCCTAATACTTTTTGAGCAATACCTCTAAATTCTAATTCAGAAAACAATTCGCGTAAAGCATCTTTATTAATAGGTTTAAGCGTTAATTCCTCTTCATTAAATTCAACTGGTACATCTAAAATAATTGTTGCCAACCATTTTGACTGTAATGCTTTTTCTTTATTGTTTTCTACTTTTTCTTTTAATTTGCCTTTAAGTTTATCTGTATTCTCTAATAAATTTTCAATAGTTCCAAAATCCTTTACTAATTGAATAGCAGTCTTCTCCCCTACTCCTGGAATTCCCGGAATATTATCAACCTTATCGCCCATCAATCCTAAAATATCAATTAACTGCCCAACATGTTTAATCTCCCATTTTTTACAAATTTCTTCAACACCTAATATTTCAGCGCCATTGCCCATGCGAGCAGGTTTATAAATAAACGTATTTGCATCAACTAACTGACCATAATCTTTATCAGGCGTCATCATATAAGTTGTAAAGCCTTTTTGTTCTGCAACTTTTGCTAAAGTTCCAATGGCATCATCTGCTTCAAAACCTGGAGTTTTAATAATCGAAATATTAAAGCCTTCAATCAATTGAATAATATAAGGTAAACAGGCACGCAAATCTTCTGGCATTTCTTCGCGTTGTGCTTTATACTCAACAAATTCAGTATGTCTAACTGTTAGCTCGGGAGTGTCATAAACAACAGCTATGTGAGTGGGTTTTTCTTTATTTAAAATTTCTAATAACGTATTAGTAAACCCAAATATGGCAGATGTATTTAATCCTTTTGAACTAATACGAGGATTTGTGCTAAATGCAAAAAAAGCTCTGTAAATTAATGCATAAGCATCTAGTAGAAATAATTTTTTGGGAGTATCTTTTGTTATCATAAATTAATTACTTGCGGCAGGTTGATTAAATTCATTAAAATACGATTCTAGTGTTTCTGCATTAAATGGAATTTCTTTTTGTTCAGCAATTTTTTGGCTGAGTGCTTTATTTGACTTAAAAATATCTTTTAATTGCTTTTTGATGCCTTTTGCCACAATCACTTTAAACTGTCCACTATTATTTTCTTCCATCATGCAAAATTCTTCCAATTCAGTTAAAACTCCTTCATTCATTTCATCAAAAACAATTTGAAATAAAGAAGTTTTACCCTTACTTAATACTTTAAAAAAACAGGATTTATCATTATGATAAGCACTGATATAGTAATAATTATTATGACCGTAACCATTAATTTTATCTGGTGTGTATAATCTTGTTTTGTTAGCTTTATCCTTAAAGCTAATTTTTTGATACAGTTCACTTTTCTTATTTTTTGGAATTTTTATAGCTCCTCGAACTGTATCACCTTTTAGCAATACGATGTATGCCTCTTCAAATATATCGGGATTTTTTTTTGGTTGCGAAAAAATTAATAGTGAATTTAATAGGAGTAAAGCGCAAAGTAGGTGTTTCATTAATAAAGTAAATGTAATTTTAGTAAGTTAAAGGGGGAATTTTATTTCGTAAATAGTGGGCCATAGTTTACCTGTTACCAAAACCTTATCCGAGATAGAATCATAGGCAATACCATTAGTTTCTAATGAATTTGGATTTCTTGTTTTGCTTTCATATAACAAATTACTTAAATCCATTTTACCAACTACATCACCAGTATTTGGATCTATTTTTACAATATAATTTGTTGTCCAAATATTAGCATAAATGTAACCCTTAATAAATTCCAATTCATTTAAGTGTTCAACAACATACCCATTTTCAGCAACATCTAACGTTTTTATTACATTAAAACTAACGGGATCTAAGTAGGTTAGATAACTTGTACCATCACTCATGATTAAACTTTTTCCATCAGTGGTTAATCCCCAACCTTCGCGGTTAGCGTATGTAAATTGACCACTATTTTTAAAGGTTTTTCCGTCATAAATAAATCCAGTTTGATTTTTGTAAGTTAACTGAAAAACTTTTCCATTTAAAAAAACAATTCCTTCGCCAAAATAAATCGATTTATCAATTTCTGCTTTTACATCAATTTTACCAGTTTTTAAATCGACAATTCCAAATAATGATTTTGCTTGTGGTAAATTATCTGGAGCACCTGTACTTTCAAATAATTTATTATCATGAAATAAAAAACCTTCAGTAAATGAATTTACATCATGTGGATATTGATTTTGAACCGTAAATTTAATTTCAGGGATTTTTGGTGGTTCAGGAATAACGGGTTGTTCAACTATTTTTTCTTTTGTTTTGTCAGATTCGCACGCAAAAATAATTGTTAAAGAAATAACCAGGAAAATAAAATATTTTAATTTATTGCTCATATAATTTTAAAATTTAGATACTCCAAGTAGTTCCCTCTTTACTATCTTTTACTTGAATATTAGCTGCCGTTAATTTATTTCTTATTTCATCTGAAGTTGCAAAATCTTTATTTGCTTTTGCTTTATCTCTCAAATCTAAAACTAATTGCATTACTCCTTCTAATGCAGTATTTGCTTTACCGGTTTCTTCTTCTTTTTTTAAACCCATTACATCAAACACAAAATGCTGATATATTTTATTTAATAAATCTAAATCATCTTGAGTTAAACTTGCCTTTTTATCGTTTACAGAGTTAATAATTCTTATAGCGTCAAACAAATTAGCAATTAATACAGATGTATTAAAATCATCATTCATTGCATTATAACATTCTCTTTCTAATGAAATAATATCTTCAGATGAAGTTGAGGAGGCTTTTAAAGTTTGAAGCGTTTTATAACTATCCATTAAACGATTATATGCTTTCTCTGCGGCAGCTAATGCATCATTACTAAAGTCTAAGGTGCTTCGGTAATGAGTTTGCATCATAAAAAATCTCACGGCCATCGGACTAAAGCCCTTAGTTAATAATGGATGATTACCAGTAAATAATTCCATAGGCAAAAAACTGTTCCCTAAAGATTTACTCATTTTTTGTCCGTTAACGGTTAGCATATTTGTATGCAACCAATAATTTGCAGGACTTTTTCCGCAATAAGCTATGTTTTGTGCAATTTCATTTGTGTGATGGGTTGCTTGTAAATCCATGCCACCACCATGTATATCAAATTGCTCACCTAAATATTTTGTACTCATTGCCGAGCATTCGATATGCCAACCCGGAAATCCAACACCCCAAGGGCTAGGCCATTTCATTAAATGCTCTGGCTTTGCTTTTATCCATAGTGCAAAATCCAACCGACCTTTTTTATCTTCTTGCCCATCTAAATCACGCGTATTTTCTAATAACTCTTCTAGCTTGCGATTAGTAAGTACTGTATAGTTATTAGTTTTTGAAAATTTCTCTACATCAAAATAAACGGTACCATTATGTTCGTAGGCTAAACCATTTTTAATAATCTGCTTTGCTATTTCTTGCTGCTCAATAATATGACCAGTTGCAGTAGGCTCAATACTTGGAGGAAGTGTATTAAATAGCGCCATAATGTCTCTAAAACCAACCGTATATTTTTGTACAATCTCCATTGGTTCTAATTGAGCTAATTTAGCTTTTTTAGAAATTTTATCTTCACCAACATCGGCATCGTTTTCTAAATGTCCGGCATCGGTAATATTTCTCACATAACGAACTTTATACCCTAAATGCAAAAGATAACGATATATGATATCAAACGACATAAACGTTCTGCAATTCCCTAGATGCACATCGCTGTAAACCGTTGGTCCACAAACATACATGCCCAAAAAAGGAGCGTTAATGGCCTTAAATTCTTCTTTTGTTCTTGTAAGCGTATTATAAATAAATAATTTTTCCATATCGAATATCAGCTTATAAATTTAGCAAAAAAAAAGACGGTAATGCACCGTCTTTTTTTGTTTTAAATTTTTTTATTAATTTTCTATTGGAGTATCACCAACGTATATGCCATTTTTATACATTAAAATTCTTTGTAAAATCCCATTTTCATCATAAACATAAGCCTTACCATCCATTAAACGATTATCTTTAAACATGCCGTCTTTAGTTATTAACTTCAGCTTATTGTAAGTTATATACTGACCATTTAAAATCATTGGACCTTTTGAAGTAATTCCGTTTGGCTTTTCATCTGGTTTTAAAACAATTTTTGGTACGTTATCTAAAGCAGCTTCTTTAGTTTTTACTATTGGTTTTTTTGGCTCAAATTCCTTAATAGAGGAAATATCAACAGTTCCATCTTTATATACCTTTTCAGCCTTTAAATCACCATTCTCATGATATTCTTTTATTATTCCAGTTTCTTTTCCGTTAATAAAAGTTCCTTCAATAGCTACTTGACCATTTGGGTGAAAATATTTCACAGGCCCTTCTCTTTTTCCACTTGCATTAAAATTAAATTCATGTTGCGCTTGACCATTTTCGTAATATAACTTGTAAGGACCAACCCAACGATTGTTTTTCCAAGTTCCCTCTTCTAATATTTTTCCACTTTCATGATACATAATAGCGTAACCATCAGGACGACCGTTTTGAAAGGTTAATTGGTTTTTCATATTACCATTACAATAAAACTCTAACCATTTACCTATTTTTCGATTATCAGTAAATTTACCTTCTTCAACTTTTTGTTCCGCAGCATAACAAGTTCCCGGCTTGTGTTTTCCCTTAATAATCCACTTACCCTGTTTTTTTCCTAAAAAATCAATTAAATTAATAGTATCACCATTAATTCCCTTTTCAAATGATATAATCTGAGCATGGCTTATTTGGTAAGCCAATAATATCAGAATAATATAATTATTTTTCATTGATAAAAGCAACTAATTAAGTACGTAATAGTATGTTTATTATTTAAAATTGCCTATTAAATAACGCATATCACTACAATTTGTTTCAGATTTATTTTCTAAGTTATTTAATTCAGTAGTCAGTTCCTAACTTTTTTTGAAACACTTTTTATGCCAAATTACTCAACATATTATCTACTAGAGATGAGAGATTATATTTTGCAGACCATTTCCAATCATTCCTCGCCTCATCTTCTATGATACTTTGAGGCCAGCTATTTGCAATATCTTGCCTGAAATCAGTTTTATAAGTAATTGTGAAATCGGGAATATGCTTTTTAATTTCAGCAGCAATTTGCTCCGGAGTAAAACTGATGCCAGCCAAATTATAACTACCTCTAATTTTTATATTTTCAGCAGGTGCATGCATTATTTCAATCGTTGCTCTAATAGCATCTTCCATATGCATCATTGGCAAAGCAGTGTCAGCACTTAAAAAACATTCATAAGTTTTATTTTTCAACGCCTGATGAAAGATATGTACTGCATAATCCGTAGTTCCGCCACCCGGTGCCGATTTCCAACCAATTAAACCTGGATATCTTAAGCTTCTTACATCAACGCCATATTTATTAAAATACCACTCACACCATCTTTCTCCGGCTTGTTTACTAATTCCGTATACAGTTGTTGGTTCCATAACTGTATATTGTGGCGTATTAATTCTTGGAGTTGTGGGGCCAAAAACTGCAATAGAACTAGGCCAATAAACTCTTGAAATATGTTTTTCTTTTGCTAAATCCAATACATTAAACAAACCTTCCATGTTTAATTTCCAAGCAAACATAGGGTTTTGTTCTCCAGTTGCCGATAGTAATGCTGCTAAAAGATAGACATGTGCAATACTATGCTTTTTAATTACACTTAACAGTGCATCTTTATCCAATACATCTAATTTTTCAAATGGATTAACTTCCAGAGCTGCAATTGGTTTTAAGTCCGCTGCAATGACATTGCTTGAGCCATATAATAAACTTAATTCTTGCACTAATTCAATACCAATTTGACCACCAGCTCCTATAATTAAAATCTTATCTTCTTTATTATACATGATAAAAATCAGTTGTGTTTTTTACTTTTTCACTACCTTTACAAACGTAATTAAAAATGTGCTTAAATAAAAATGAGTTTATTTGAATTATAAATATTAATTAATTTTTATTCGATTTAAGAATCTTTATTACTTTTTAAAATAAAATAGTATAACCTGCAATTATATCTATTATGAACCATTCATCATATAAACAAAAACATCTGATAATAAGGATGATGAATAAACCATGTGGCTATAAAAAAACAATAATGTTTTCACATGAAAAT
>CANHPI010000159.1 GCA_947462425.1 Bacteroidota bacterium | reverse complement strand
TAAAATCTTGGTAAATAATTGCAGCGGGCAAATAACAATAATATCCTAATCCGTCAGAGGAGACAGAATTAATTAAACCATTTTGACGTTCGTTTAAAAATCGTTGAGTTAAAACAATTAAAAATAAACCAATGAAAAGAAAAATGTATTTTCTTTTCCATAGCAATTCTTTAATTCTATAAAACATATTAGATAGCCATTTCAGGAATTTCACCGTCTATTATTAATTTGCCAGAGGTGGCATTTTTAATTTGTTCAACACTTACACCTGGTGCTCTTTCTAATAAACGAAACCCACCTTCTGGAAGAATATCTAATACAGCTAATTCTGTAACTATTTTTTTGACGCATTTAATTCCAGTTAATGGTAAATCGCATTTTGATAATAATTTTGATTCTCCGGCTTTATTTACATGCTGCATAGCAACAATAATATTTTTAGCACTTGCTACTAAATCCATAGCGCCGCCCATACCTTTAACCATTTTTCCTGGTATTTTCCAGTTAGCAATATCCCCATTTTCACTTACCTCCATGGCGCCTAAAATGGTTAAGTTTACTTTTTGAGCTCTAATCATTCCAAAACTCATCGCGCTATCAAAAACTGATGATCCAGCTAATAAAGTAACGGTTTGTTTGCCTGCATTAATTAAATCAGCATCTTCTTCACCTTCAAAAGGAAAAGGACCCATTCCTAAAATGCCGTTTTCTGATTGCAAAACCACGTTAACTCCTTCTGGAATATAATTTGCCACCAAAGTAGGAATACCAATGCCTAAATTAACATACATTCCATCTTTAACTTCTCTTGCTATTCGTTTAGCAATACCGTTTTTATCTAGCATAATGAATCAGTTTATAATATGATGAAAAAATTGGAATTATTTTTCAATAACTTTTTCTAGCTTATAAAATGACAGCTCCGTATCATCACAATCTAAGAAAGATTTAGCATCAGGATTGAAGGTAAATGTTTTTAAAATCATTCCTGACATATTTATCAAATTACCTGGTATGGTAACACTATCAGTAACATTGATCCATTTATTGGCTTCTGCAACATGACTTCTAAAATTTACTTCAGTCCAATGCAACATTTTACCTTTTCCATCTTCTAAAGCAATGCCATATTTTTGGTCATGATTTAAATCTCCTAATCGTACCCAAGTGTTTAACTTAACTCGTAAATCTTTTTGATTTAAACTATCATGAATATTAAATACATAACCATTTGCATATTGATATATGCTATCTGCTTGAGAATAAAATTTCCCTCCATGCGCATCTCCTTCTCTTTTTGTAGGAATTACAAGAGTGTCTTCACTGTTAATAGTTGCTTTTTCTAGTAATGTTAATTTTTCAACTTCTTTTGGTGGTGCACAAAAAGTAAATAATAACCCTGTGCTTAATACTAAAATTTGTGATGCTTGCTTGAAATAATCTTTTCTCATAATTAATCTGTTTTTTGTTTTTATTGTTTATTGCTATTTTTTCTTACTGTTATTTGCTCAATACGTTTCTCGTATTTTTCGCCTTGAAATATTCTATGAACATAAATACCTGGTGTGTGAATCTGATCTGGATCTAATTCTCCAACCTCCACTAATTCTTCTACCTCAGCAATAGTAATTTTACCGGCCATAGCCATCATCGGATTAAAATTACGAGCAGTAGAACGGAATATTAAATTCCCAGCCGTATCTCCTTTCCATGCTTTTACAATAGCAAAATCTGCTTCGAAAGCTTTTTCTTCTAGATACTCTTTTGTTTCTCCATTATAGGTAAATGTTCGGATTTCCTTTCCAATAGCCACTTCGGTTCCAACACCTGCTGGAGTATAAATTACGGGCATGCCATAACCAGCAGCTAAACAACGTGTAGCTAAAGTACCTTGAGGAATTAATTCAACTTCTAGTTCACCACTTAACATTTGCCTTTCAAATTCTGCATTTTCACCAACATATGACGAAATCATTTTTTTTATTTGTTTAGTTTGTAACAACAATCCTAAACCAAAATCATCAACTCCAGCATTATTACTAATGCATGTTAATCCTTTGATGTTTTTTTTCACTAATGCAGAAATACAGTTTTCAGGAATACCACACAAGCCAAAGCCACCTACTAATAATGTCACATTATCTGTTACGTCTTTTAAAGCCTCTTCCGCATTTTTTACTACTCTGTTTATCATTTTACAAATATATTATTTTTCCTCAAAATCTAAATCTTCTATTGGAGTATCTTTTTCTGTTTGTGCGTCATAAACACTGCAATCTAGCTCAATATCGCCCATATTTGATGGTTTTACAAACCCGTTTTTACTAATTTTTAAACTTGGGTCCGCATATACTTTCTGAAAAAATTTACCCCAAATTGGTAGTGCCATACTAGCGCCTTGCCCTTCGTTAGTTGAATTAAAATGAACACTTCTTTCTTCGCCTCCAACCCAACAACCAGCAACTAATTCGGGTGTTAATCCCATAAACCATCCATCCGCATTGTTTTGAGTAGTACCCGTTTTACCGGCAATTTCATTCCGTAAATTAAACCTTGAACGTAAGCGAGTTCCGGTGCCTCTATCCACCACGCCACGCATTAATTGTATCATTGCATAGGCTTTTTCTTCACTAAAAACTTCATCAGTTGTTGGGAAAAACTCTTCTAATACTTTACCATTTTTATCTTCAATTCTTGAAATAAATGTTGGTTGTATGTATGTTCCTTTGTTTGCAAACGTAGCATTGGCGGCAACCATTTCGTAAACCGAAATATCAGGCGTGCCCAAAGCAATAGATGGTACAGCATCAATAGGAGAAGTAATTCCTAAACGACGCACCAAATTAATTACGGCATCAGGCCCAAATTGTTTCATAACCCATGCCGTTACATAATTAATTGAACCAGCTAATGCGTAGCGTAACGTAACCATCTTACCGGTTCCTTTATTACCATCCGAATTATCTGGACACCATGCAGGTTGCCCAGGTGTTTCAATGCATGTTCTAACATTTGCAACCTGATAACATGGCGAATAGCCTTCTTGAATTGCCAATGCATATACAAATGGTTTAAAGGTAGATCCTACTTGTCGGCGACCAACTTTAACATGATCAAATTTAAAATGCCTATGATTAACTCCTCCAACCCAAGCTTTAACAAAACCAGTTGTAGGCTCTATTGAAATAAACCCAGTATGTAAAAAACTTTTATAATAGCGTATACTGTCCCATGGCGACATCATTGTATCAATATCGCCACGTAAACTATAAACAGTCATGTTCACAGGTTTTTTAAACTCTTCTAAGATTTGTTCTTTTGATATGCCGGCACTTTTTAATAAACGGTAACGATCACTTCGTTTCATTGAACTCATCATGATGTTTTCTATTTGCTCTTTGTTTACATTCCAGGCAAAAGGCGCATTTTTTTTAGTTTTACATTCTTTAGAAAACAACTTTTGTAAATCTGACATGTGCTCGTGCACAGCTTCTTCTGCATATTTTTGCATTCTGGAATCTATAGTTGTATAGATTCGTAATCCATCCCTGTATACATTATATGGTTTATTAGTTTCTGGATTGATATGTTTAGCGCACCATGTTTTTAAGAAATACTCTCTCAAATATTCTCTAAAATAAGGAGCTAATCCATCATTATGATCTTCCGGATGAAAAATCACACCAAGAGGTAATTGTTTTAAACTATCGTATTTTTCTTTCGTTAAAAACCCATTACTCACCATTTGCATCATGACAACATTTCTTCTATGAAGCGTTGTATCTGCTTTTTTAACTGGATTAAATAAAGATGGGTTTTTTGCCATTCCAATAAGCATAGCCGCTTGCTGAATTTCAAGACTATCTTGATTTCTATTAAAATAAATTTGAGCAGCAGATTTAACTCCCACAGCCTGATTTAAGAAATCGAACTTATTAAGATACAAGGCTAAAATTTCATCTTTTGTATAATTTTTTTCTAAACGCGCGGCAATCACCCATTCTTTTAACTTCTGTAAAATCATCTCTGGTTTACTCAGTTTCTGGCGGGGAAACATCATTTTAGCTAATTGCTGCGAAAGAGTACTTCCTCCTCCACTACTGGAACTCCCAGTTAAAGCGCCAAACACAGCACGTCCCAAAGCCCTCAAATCTACTCCACTATGATCATGAAACCGAGCATCTTCAGTGGCGATTAACGCATTAATTAAATCTTGATCTAGTTCATAATATTTTACATTTACGCGATTTTCAGCATAATATTTCCCCAAGGTTTTCATATCGCTACTGTAAATAACAGTTGCTAGGTTACTTTTAGGATTTTGAAGCTCCGCAACACTTGGTAAATCAATAAATATTTCGAGTGAAATAAAACTAATTACAAAAAAAAGAATTAGGAAAGGAAGCCAAACTAAAAGCCATGTAAAACGAATATATTTTGTAAGTTTATTTGCTGCCATAAAATCTATCCACAAAGGTAATTTAAAACCTTAGATTGAAAAATTTTTGAGTAAAACGAACTCTTAAAGATTTTTTTCTACTGAATATTAATCTATTGTTAAAATAAATATATATTTTTATCTTTGAAAGGTATTTTATTATTAAATTTTATTAACTTTAAATTTGATTAATAATTAGTCTTAAGTTTTAAAACCGAATTATAACAAATAGCATGAAAAAAAAACTATTCATTTCTTTGACTCTTATAGCAATTAGTTGCTCCCAATTACTGCTATCTCAAACAAACAAAATAAAAAAACAGGATCCAAATGTTTTTGATGAGAAGGCCGCACTTAATTTAGCAAAAGCTAAAGGTATAAAATCAACAGAAATTAATGGTCATGTTCAATTTTTGAAAAATGATTTTTCATCAAAAAAAGCAGCGGAAAAACAAGTGCATAAACACTCACCATATGAGCTAGGATCAACTGGTGTTCAGGAAACCGTAATTTATTTAGAGCCAAATAAACCAATGAGTTTGGGTTGCCCAAATATGGGATTTGAGCAATATAATTTTAATGGATGGACAGGAGGAAACGGAACTGTTTCAACCGGACCCGCTTTAAGTAATCCTACTTATGCACAAACAGGTGCTGCAATTATTAATGCCGCCGGTAATAACGTATCTGTTTTAAATACTACTAATTATCAAACAATAATGACAATACCTGCTACTAATAACGTTTATCCAAATTGTTCAACTTTTGGTTATGATTCATTAGCATGTAGAACATCTGGAGCTCAAACAATTTCTGAAATCCCTTTTGTTAGTCCATATAGTTTTGATGGTGTTTCTGTGAGATTAAATAGTGCTAATGCAAATTATAGAGCCGCAAGACTAAAATATATAACAACAACCTCATCAACCAATCAACGGTTATCATTTAGTTATGCAGTTGTATTAAATGATCCAAGCACACATTTGCAGCAAGAGTCTCCCTATTTTGATGTAAAAGTTAAAAATGAAGCTACAGGTGCTGTTTTGCCAGGATGCGCATCTTATACTTTTAATCCCAAAACAGCACAACCATCAGATTCCTTAAAAACATCCGTTATTACATATGTAGATGTTGTAAGATACAGAAAGTGGTATTATTATTCTGTAGATTTATCTACATTACCTTTAGGAACCAACGTTTCTGTTAATTTTGAAGTAGGAGGATGTACACAAAGTGGGCATTGGGGATACGCTTATGTTGATGCTGAATGTGGCGGGGTTGGTACACCTTATGCTAATATGTGTTCAGGAACTAATTTTGCTACTTTAATTGCTCCAACAGGCTTTAATAGTTATCAATGGTTTGATCCTAATGGTGTTCTTATACCTGGCGCAACAAATGATACATTGATACAAACTCCTGCAACTCCTGGAACGACTTATTCTGTAAATATGGTGTCACCAGGTAACTGTATCATTTCTCAAACTGTTACAATTGGATTTACTACAGTTAATATTATTAATTTAAATTCGACTAGTTCATGTGCTGGCGGTAGCTCAGGTACAGCAAATGTTCAAGCAAGTGGTAGTAATGGCGTGTATACTTACTCTTGGACTAATACAACACCAGGAATAAATTTTGGACAGCTTGCAGGTACAGCTCAAACTGCTACCGGATTACCTCCTGGAACATACAGCGTTCTAGTTTCTTCAACAACTTGTGGTCAGGCTTCTGCCAATTTATCTGTGGGAGTTTCTCCACCATTTTTCTTTAGCCAATCTAAACCTTTTTGTGGTAATTCAACATCAATTGCTCAGCCTGGAGGGTCTAATTATACTTGGTATCAAGGTTCAACACAAATTTCAGCACCCGCCGGAATAAATGATACATTATATATTAATCCTGCCGTTGCTGGAGATATTTATTCTGTAGTTTATACAAACGCTCAAGGTTGTAGAGATTCAATAAAATACACATTAACTTTAGTTGCTGGTGGCAGTACTTATTTTTCTAATACTTCCAATGTTTGTCCTAATAACACTAATAGCACAACTGTACTTAACTTAAGTACTCCTTTTTCTGCTCCTTATAATTATATAGTAACTGGACCAAC
>CANHPI010000158.1 GCA_947462425.1 Bacteroidota bacterium | reverse complement strand
ATTCCAAAAGAATATTTAGCTTAGTTTTATGGAAAAACGAACCTGCATAGAATGTGGAGAAACATTTAATGGAAGAGTAGATAAAAAATTTTGTAGTGATTTATGCAGGAATTCGCACAACAATAAAATAAATAGTGACAGTACAAATTTTGTTCGCAACATCACAAATATTTTAAGAAAAAACAGAAGGATTATTGAGAGTTTATTGCCTGAAGAAACTGCTAAAGTTTCGCAACAAAAATTATTAGATAAGGGGTTTAATTTTAATTATCATACTAATATTAGCACCACAAAAACAGGAAAAAATTACATATTTTGCTATGAATTTGGATATTTACCAATTGAGGGCAATTACTATTTATTAGTTAAGAGAAAAGTAGATGTGTAACCCGGAAATTAATGGGACACTCACAACTCATGTTTAATAAGACCTGTCAATTAAAGATCTTAATAGCTATAAATTTTAAATAGTGTTTAATATATGACATATTTATTTAAAAGGAATGCTGTTTTTTTGTAAATTTTAGTTTTATATACTTAATAATTTCAAGAGTAATTAATAATATAATTGCACCGGCAATTGAGATAATAAAGTGATAACCTCCCGGGAATTCAAAACTAAAAATGGATCTTAGGTAGGGAGTTAAAATGATTAAAACCAGTAACCCTGAAGCACCAAGAATTATAAATAACAATGCCACATTTTTTTCGAATAAAACAGAAATAACATTTCTTGTTTTTGAAAGGGTTGTTAAAATTAAAAATATGTTTCCTATTATTAAAGAAGAGAAAGCAATAGCTCTTATTTCTCCATTACTGTGACCTTCTTGTATTGATAAAAAATAAACGATGATAACCACCGCTAATAAAAAAAGTCCGGTAAATACACTTCCAATAATTTTAGTTATTCCAAAAAATTTCATGTTTGGATTTCTAGGTGGACGGTTCATGATACCAATTTCCTCATTTTCAGATTCAAAAGCAATGGAGCAAACCGGATCTATAATAAGCTCCATAAATACAATGTGAAGTGGCATTAACAAGATAGGGAGCTGCGGAAAAAATGCCGGAAGTAAGGTTAGCCCTATAATTGGAATATGAATAGCAATAATATAAGCCATTGCCTTTTGCAGGTTATCAAATATTTTTCGCCCCGAACGAATTGCAGCTACAATAGAACTGAAGTTGTCGTCTAATAAAACTAATGAAGACGATTCTCTTGCAACATCTGTACCTTTAGCACCCATAGAAATTCCAATATCAGCAGCTTTTAAGGCCGGAGCATCATTTACACCATCACCAGTCATTGCTACAACTTCGCCATTAGCTTTAAGTGCTTTTATGATTTGTAATTTTTGTTCGGGAACAATACGTGCAAAAATATTTACCGACTCTATTTTTGCTTTAAGTTCGTCATCACTCATTTTTTTTAAATCATTACCGGTTAATATAAACTCGTTTACATCCATTCCGGCTTGTGAAGCTATGCTTTTGGCTGTAGAGGGATAGTCGCCCGTAATCATGATTACTTTTATTCCAGCATTATAACACTCTTTAATAGCTTGTGGCACTTCTGGCCTTATAGGATCTTCAAAACCTAAAAAGCCAATAAACTCAAAATCAAATTTGTCTTGTGTTTCCGGAAAATCAGTATTGCTCCATTTTGCCTTTGCTACGCCTAATAATCTTTGACCATTGTCTGCCATTTCTTGAACATGAGATAGAAGTGTTTTTTGTTCATCATTATTTACTTTACAAAGTGTAAGCACAGCTTCTGGCGAACCCTTGCAACAAACAATTAATTCAGAAGTGTTTGTTTGTAATATCCTTGTCATGGCAAATAAATGCTTGCTTAAAGGATATTCTTTTATTAATAGGTAATCTGTGTTTTCTTTGGTAACATATTTTTCATAACATATTCCAATTGCTTTTTCCATCGGATCAATCGTATTTTTTTGAGAAGCAAAAAATCCAATCGTTAACAAATCATTTATTGTATTTGTATTTTCTTGAAATTTTGATTTATGAAATAAAATTGTTTTAGTATACAAAGACACTATTTCCATTTTATTTTGAGTAATAGTTCCTGTTTTATCGCTGCAAAGAACTGTTGCAGAACCCAATGTTTCAATAGCTGACGGTTTGCGGGTTAATACATTTTGCTGAGATAAACGCCAAGAACCAATTGCTAAAAATATTGTAAGCACAACAGGAAATTCTTCGGGTAATATAGCCATGGTTGCGGCTAAACCATTTAATAGAGCTTGTATAAAATTTCCTCGGGTAAAATAATAGGCTAGCACCACTAAAACACTTATTACAACACCGATAGCAAAAAGATTTCTGATGAGTAGTTTCATCTCTTTTTGCAAATTAGTTTGGTCTTGCTCTATGAGTTGTAATGATTTTCCTATTTTACCAAACTCTGTATTAGTTCCAATAGCAATTACTTTCATGGTTCCTCTGCCTTGTATAACTAATGTTCCACTATATACTCTGCAATTAGTGTTGTTTTCACTTTCACTATTTTTAGACACTGATACAGATTCCCCGGTGAGTAACGATTCATCCGCAGAAAGATTTAATGATTCGATTAAAATACCATCTGCCGGAATCCTATCTCCTTCATTTAAAATAATAATATCGTCTTTTACAACCTCACGACCGGCAATTCTAATTTCCTTGCCGTCTCTAATAACCAAAGCCCTTGGAGCAGAAAGTTTTTTTAAGGCTTCTATCGCCTTTTCAGTTTTTTGATGTTGATAGAAGGTTATAAATATAATAACAAATACCCAGCCCAATAAAATGAGGCCTTCTGAATAATCTCCCAAAAAAATGTATAATAAACCGCAGCATAACAACAAAATAAACATTGGCTCTTTTACTACTTCGAGCGCTATTTGTAAAATGTTTTTTGACCTTGATACAAGTAGCTCGTTGTAGCCAACCATTTTTTGTTTTCGTAAGGCGTCTTCGTTAGTCAGTCCTTTTGTAACTATCACTTTTATTTTGGGTTTTAAACACTTTTATTTAAAAATATTTAGTTATTTATTTGATGTTAATTTATTATCCTAATTACACTTTAGTATAACATATTTCTACCATTCATTCTAAGATACTTCTGGTATATATAACTAAAGCCACTTTGTTAGCAATAAATATATAAGATATATAGTTGATAAATGGTGTTTAAAATCATATTCAAAAAGTTAATACAACAAAAAAACACATAACTAAAATGGCTACTTTACTTTAAATGAGCTTTTAGTTTTTATAAGGTTAATTTCCTAATTGTTTAAATATTCCCTTTTTTGTGATTAAGTTTTTTGTAAAACAAGATTGAACTTTAGTAAATTTGTTTTAATACTAAAACTGTAAATCAATAACGTAAAATATATAACAATGGAAGTAACAGGACAATTAAAATTAAAGTACGACACGCAAAAAGTAAGTGACAAATTTCAAAAAAGAGATTTTGTATTAGCAACTGATTTAAGTACGCCTTATCCACAATTTGTGAGTTTTCAGGTAACTCAAGATAAATGCACGATGCTTGATTCATTTAATCAAGGAGATGAAATTAAAGTTCAATTTAACTTACGCGGTCGTGAGTGGAATGGACCACAAGGCATTAAATATTTTAATACGTTAGAAGCTTGGAGAATTGAAAAAGCTGGAACAGGACAGTCCTCAGCTCCAGCTCAAAATAATTCTGGTATGCAAGAAAACACCACTGCACCAGTTTTTAATTCTAGCATTTCTGATAACGACGATTTACCGTTCTAAAAAACTAATTAGTAACTAAAAGACACATGATTTTTGAGTAGCTTTACTTCAAAATTATGTGTCTTTTTTATTTGATTCAATCTCATTATGAAAAAAACTTCAGTTCTACTCATCTATACAGGTGGCACCATTGGGATGATGCAGGATGTTCGTACGGGTGAATTAAAGCCTTTTAATTTTAAAGCATTAACAAAACAAATTCCCGAACTATCAAAGTTTGATATAGAATTGTCGTCTATTTCTTTTAATAAACCTATAGACTCTTCAAATATGCACCCTCGGGTGTGGATTGAATTAGCAACAATTATTAAGGATAATTATTCAAAGTACGATGGATTTGTTATACTACATGGTTCTGATACGATGTCTTATACTGCCAGTGCTTTAAGTTTTATGTTGGAGAATTTATCTAAGCCTGTAATATTAACAGGTTCGCAATTACCAATTGGAATTATTAGAACCGACGGAAAAGAAAATTTAATTACAGCCATTGAAATAGCATCAGCTCAAAAAAACAATAAACCTTTAGTATCTGAAGTATGTGTTTATTTTGAGTATAAATTATACAGAGGTAATCGTACATACAAATACAATTCGGCACATTTTGATGCTTTTAAATCTCCTAATTATCCTGCATTGGCAGAGGCAGGAGTGGATATTCAGTATAATACCTCAGCGTTGATAAAACCATCTAAAAAGAAATTAGTTGTTCATTTGAAGTTGGAAAATGATATTGCTGTTTTAAAATTATTTCCTGGTATTAGTAAAAAAATAACACTTGCTATCTTAAATACAACTGGTATTAAAGCAGTTATTATTGAAACTTTTGGTGCAGGAAATGCAAGTACTGAAGAATGGTTTATTACGGCATTAAAAAATGCAATTGATAAAGGTGTTATTATTTATAACGTCACTCAATGTTCGGAAGGCAAAGTTATACAAGGAAAATACGAAACAAGTAGTGCTTTAAAAAGAATTGGTGTTATTAGCGGTTTTGATATTACCTTTGAAAGTGCTATTGCTAAATTAATGTATGTTTTAGGAGAAAAATTAGCGCCTTCAAAAACAAAACAATTACTAGAATCGAATTTAAGAGGTGAAATAACTAGTTAATTGTTGACTCAGGATTTCAATAAATTCTCATTTAAATTTCAAATCACAAACTAAATTTTTAAACTCATTATACTTTCAAAAGATCTTTACCATCTTTGTAGTTAAAACAAAAAAACATGAAAAATCAAATTAATGTAGAAGGAATAAGATTATATGCTTATCACGGTTGCTTGCCGGAAGAGACAAAAATTGGTGGAGAATACATTGTTGATGTTTATATGGTTTATGATTTTGATGAAGCAGCAACTAAAGATGATTTAAATTTAACAATTGATTACTGTGCCGTGTTTGAAATTTGTAAGCATGAAATGGCAATTCCTTCAAAATTAATTGAGGCGGTTGGTAAAAGAATTTATGATAAAATCATTCACGCTTTTCCTAAATTAATTGAAACTAAAGTGAAAATAACGAAATTATTACCTCCTATGAACGGCCCTGTAGATAAGGTTTCAATTGTGATAGAGGATTAGTTTTTTTTATTTAAATTGAAAATAAAGCACATGATTTATGAATAACATTTTTTTAGTTTCTCTCAGTAGATGATTCTATTTGTTATTCATTTTTCTTAAAACAAAAAAATCCCTTCAATATTAGTGAAGGGATTTTTTTTAAAAATTATTTTAATAATTAACTACCAACCTAAAACCCAAGAGAAAATTAATGGCGCAACAATCGTTGCATCACTTTCTACAATAAATTTAGGTGTATCAATATCTAACTTACCCCAAGTAATTTTTTCGTTTGGAACAGCTCCAGAATAAGAACCATAAGAAGTTGTTGAATCTGAAATTTGACAAAAATAACTCCAAAACGGCACCGAATGCATTTCCATATCCTGATATAACATTGGCACAACACATATTGGAAAATCGCCGGCAATACCACCACCAATTTGAAAAAAGCCAATGCCTTTACCTCCGCTGTTTTTAGGATACCAATCTGCTAACCAAGTCATGTATTCAATACCACTTTTCATGGTACTTGCTTTTAACTCGCCTTTTATAACATACGATGCAAAAATATTTCCCATCGTACTATCTTCCCAACCCGGAACTACAATTGGCAAATTGCGCTCAGCAGCGGCTAACATCCAACTATCTTTTGGATCAATTTCATAGTATTGTTTTAACTCTCCGCTATTTAAAATTTTGTACATATACTCATGCGGAAAATAACGTTCTCCTGCAGTTTCTGCATCTTTCCAAATTTTATGGATGTGTTTTTGTAAACGACGAAATGCTTCCTCTTCAGGAATACAAGTATCTGTTACACGGTTATAATGATTTTCTAATAAATCCCATTCATCTTCCGGTGATAAATCGCGGTAATTTGGTACTCGTTTGTAATGGCTATGTGCCACTAAATTCATAATATCCTCCTCTAAATTAGCTCCGGTGCAAGAGATAATATCAATTTTACCCTGACGAATCATTTCGGCTAACGACTTACCTAACTCGGCTGTACTCATGGCACCACCTAAAGTAACCATCATTTTACCTCCTTCGGTTAAATGTGCTTCGTAACCTTTTGCTGCATCTACTAAAGCTGCTGCATTAAAGTGTTTATAATGATGTTCTATAAATTTAGAAATTGGACCTTTGTTTTCTGCTGTTGACATAGTTTATTTTTTAAGAGCTGCTAATTTAACACTTATAAATTAAAATATAGGTTTACAAAAAGT
>CANHPI010000157.1 GCA_947462425.1 Bacteroidota bacterium | reverse complement strand
TATGATGATGGTTTACATAATGATGCAGCTGCTGCGGATAATATTTATGGAGCAGATTTGCCAATGCTATCAGGGAAAATAGATTATTATATTTATGCTGAAAATAATACGGCAGGTTTATTTTCGCCACAAAGAGCCGAGCATGAATATCACGCTGTAAATGTTAATGCTACTACTCCAACTTTAGGAAGTTTAGTTATCAATGAGTTTTTGGCTTATAATACGCTTTTGGAAAAAGATGAATACTCGGATAGAGAAGATTGGATTGAATTATATAACACAACCAATTCATTATTAGATTTATCTGATGTTTATTTATCGGATAATGCCTTACTACCTCAAAAATGGAAATTTAAAAATGGAACAACTATAAACCCAAATTCATTTTTGATGGTTTGGGCTGATGATGATAGTTTGCAAGTAATTAATCACACTAATTTTTTATTAAACAACTCAGGAGAAAAAATTATTCTATCGGTCAATACAACTATCTTAGATAGTGTTTCTTTTGGTGCTCAAGGCGCTAATATTTCAATAGGTCGTTGTCCGGATGGCATAGGTGAATTTGCACCAACATCTGTTCCCACCTATAATAGAAATAATTGTTCAGTAGGCGTAAAAGAAATACAATCAGATTTGTTTACGTTAAATGTATTCCCAAATCCTGCAAGCAAGTCCTTTAAGATTCAAACTTCTAGTCAAGATATTTTACCTATTCAGTTGATTAATTCACTTGGAGAAATTGTTTATATAGGAAGTTTAAATAATAGTTTAGAAATAAATACCTCAACATTTAGTCAAGGTATTTATTTTCTTAAAGTTTCTAATGAATCTCGTTTTTGTTCAATTAAGGTTGTTGTTACAAATTAAATAGAGCTTAAAACTCATACCTATAAATTGGATCAACGTCGCTTTTATCATCATAAACAGCTTTCAACTCAGTTATTAAACCACTATTTAGACCATACACCCAACCATGTATTTGAACACTTCTACCTTCGTGCCAAGCTTTTTGTACAATTTTAGTTTCTGCTAAATGTTGAACCTGTTGAATAACGTTTAGCTCTGTAAGTCTATCTGACCGTTTATCATCATCTTCAATACTGTCTAATTCTATGCGGTTTTTATTATAGACATCTTTAATGTTTCTAAGCCATTTATCTACTAATCCATAAGTTTTATGTGTCATTGCAGCTCTCACGCCACCACAGCCATAATGACCGCAAACTATAATATGCTTAACGCCTAAAACATTAACAGCATATTCTAAAACGCTCATTAGGTTAAAATCGGTATGTACCACCATATTAGCAATGTTACGATGAACAAACATTTCACCACTTTCTGTATTTGTTACCTCATTTGCAGGAACGCGGCTATCACTACAGCCAATCCATAAATAATCTGGTTTTTGACCTAAGGATGATTTTTTAAAAAATTCCGGATCATCAAATTTTTTTTCTAAGGCAAATCGCCTATTACCATCAATTAATTTTTGATATGCTTTATCCATGAGTGTGTTATTTATATTTAATAAGTTCTACTTCTATTTTTCTATGTTTTGCAATATTAATAAAGTTATCTATAACATCTTTTGCATCACGATTCATTTTTCTATTTATACTTGCATCAATTATCAATTTACTGTCATCATTTAGAGCACCGAAAAATTTAATTAAATACCCCTTATTAAAAAAAGTAACATGCTGAGGTAATTTAATTAAATAATATAATTTACCATCTATCACTTCGCTATTAGATTCAAACGAAGATTTAATATTATCTCTGATTATAAAAATTATTGCAATAATTAAACCTGCGCATACACCTTTTAATAAATCACTAATTAACATCACAAAAATTGTAATTACAAATGGTATAAATTGCTCAAATCCAAATTTCCATTGCTCTTTAAAGATAGCTAATTTTGTTAGTTTAAAACCTGTCATAATTAAAATAGCAGCTAAACAAGCGTTAGGTATTAATGCCAGTAAATTGGGTAGTAATAAAACGCTTACTAATAGCAATGATGCATGAATAATGGTTGATAATTTTGAGTTAGCTCCCGAATTAATATTTGCCGAACTTCTCACAATTACAGAGGTAACCGGCAACCCTCCAATAAATCCGCATGCAATATTACCAATACCTTGAGCTAATAATTCTTTGTTTGTATTTGACTCGTTTTTATCGGGATCTAATTTATCAACCGCTTCAATTCCAAGTAAAGTTTCTAAACTTGCAACAACAGCTAGTGTGAAAACAATTATCCAAAATGCACTTGTGTTTGAATGGCTAAAATCAGGAAAAAAAAGATTGGCTTGTAAATCAGAAATAGATGATATTGAAGGGAGATTTACTAAATGTTGCTCATCAATCGCTAAGAACGAGTTACTTTTAAAAGAAATTGTTAAGAGTATACCAAATACAACAACTAATAACGGACCAGGGATGTTTGATAATATTTTATTTTTTTTATAAAACGATTTTTCTGCTGTTATTAAAAGTATAATTGAAACTAAACCAATAATTAATGCACCGGGTGTTATAAAATTTATCATGTTGACCAATTCTGAAAAGGAGTTTTCTCCGTCCATTTGAATAAATTGTTCATCACCCTCTGGATCTTTATCGTAACCAAACAAATGTGGTATTTGCTTTATGATTAAAATAATGCCGATACCTGCAAGCATTCCTTTTATAACGGCATTTGGAATATAATTTCCGACAGAACCAGCTTTTAAAATGCCTAAAATTAATTGAACAACCCCTGCAAAAACTACAGCAGCTAAAAACACTTGATAATTTCCTAATTGGCTTATGGATGCTAGCACGATAGCTGTTAAGCCGGCAGCTGGACCGGATACACTATATTTAGAGCCACTGAAAATAGTGACTAAAATTCCACCAATAACTCCGGCAATAATTCCAGAAAACAAAGGTACTTTGCAAGCCATTGCTATTCCTAAACATAACGGTAAGGCTACTAAAAACACAACAATGCCTGCCTTAATGTCGGCAAATAAATTCTTTTGAAACATAAATTTTTTAAAATTAAGTAAATTGATTTTTGAAAAAAAAGTCTGGATTAAAAAATAATACAGATACAATTAATTTATTTTTTTGGTGGAGGAATTGGTATTTTTACAGTGCTTGAAGAAAGATTGACATGTAAATTATACCATTTAAAGTTAATACTAGCTTGATTAGTAAAAGAAAAATAATAATGTTGTAAATATTCTACTTCTTTTGGCGACTCATCATTATCAATGGTTTCCTCTTCCTCTTCAGTACTTTGGTTTTGTTGATTTTGATTTTTGACAAATGCTTTATTTTCTTTACAAAAATTAATAATAGATGCTTGAACCGTAAGTGAAAACACACTTAAAATAAAAATGAAAACAAATACGTATCTAATTTTTTTGTTCACGATTAAATAATTAAAATTCACCTAAATAAATAGGTTGTTTATCTCTTATTGATGTGCAAAATAATTAAATTAAATTAATTTTTATTAAATTTAAAGATTATTTAACATTGTTTTAATTTAAATACTTATTTCATGAATTATAAAGTTATTGTACTCGTTTTTGTTTGTCTTAGTCTTTTATCCTGTAAAAAAGAACCGGGTGAAGGTGGTTTTGCATCTATTGAAGGAAAAGTCTTACTAAAAGATTATGATGCAACCTATACCATTTTACAATCCGAATATTATGCAGCGGGAGAAACAGTATATATTATATATGGAAGTGGAACTGAAATTGGAAACACTGTAAAAACCTCTTACGATGGTTCTTTTAAATTTAACTATCTAAACAAAGGGAACTACAAAATATATGTTTTAGGAGAAGACCCAACAAAACCCTATCTGTCCATTCCGAAAGAAAAATTAGTTGAAGTAACAATCGGCGAAAAAAAACAAAAGGTAGTTTTGGATGATTTAGTAATCATAAAATAATAGATGAGAAGTTTCCTTGTAATTTTATTTCTTTCCTATTTTTTCATCTCACCAGTATTTGCTCAGGTTAGGCAAGATGCAGGAATGTGGACAACGTTTAGTATACAGCATCCTTTAAACAAAAAAATCAGTTTAGTAATTGATGAGGAATTTCGTTTAAGAGAAAATTATCAGCGCATAAATTTATTTTATACGAATGTTGGTATCGATTATAAGTTAAATAAATTTTTAAAAATCAGCCCAACTTATCGTATAATTCAAAAAAAGAGGCTTGATGGTAATTATAGTTACAGGCATAGATTAATGATAGATGTAACTGCCAAGAAAAAAATTAAAAAAATTACCTTAAGTGAAAGGTTTCGATATCAAATAGAAGTTCAGGATTTTTATACCAGCAAAAAAGGAACATTACCTGAACAATATTTAAGATTAAAAACAGATGTTAAATATGACATAGGAAATAGAATAACCCCTTATTACTCGATTGAATTTAGATACCAAATAAGAAATCCAAGAGGAGATGGTCCTTTATTTGATAATGGTTTTCATAGGGTTAGAAATGTATTAGGGGCAGAATATGAAATCAATAAAAAAAATTCAATTAACTTGTATTATTTATTTCAAACTGAGTTTAATATTTCTACACCTGAAAGTATATATATTTTAGGAATAGGATATTCTTTAACTATCTAATTATTATGAAAGTAAATTTTTTAATTAATTTATCTCTTAAAATTACAATGTTCAATTATTTTTTTATAAATTTAAAGTTAATATAACATTACCTTTGTATTAAGAAACTAAATGAAAAAGATATTTTTAAACCTTTTATTATTCTCATCAATTAATTTGATGGCACAATGGAGTACTAATAACGCAATTAATACACCCGTTGCATTAGCCCCTAAATCACAAAATAGCGTACATTCAGTTACTGATTCTAATGGCGGAATTATAATGGTTTGGGACGACAATAGAAATTCGGCAACTACAAAGGATGATATTTTTGCTCAACGCTTAAATGCTGATGGTGTAAGAAAATGGAATCTTTACGGCATAAATATTTGTAATGATGCCGGTGTTCAAAAAAACTCATCAGTTACTGATGTAGGAAATGGAAGTGCAATTATTACATGGCAGGATGATAGAGCAGGCAACTACGACATTTATGCTCAAAAAATCGATTCTTCTGGCAATGTTCTTTGGACTTCTAATGGCGTATCAATATGTAGTAAAACAACAGCACAGAAGGGCCCAAAAATTGTTGGCGACAATGCCGGTGGTGCCTTTATTGTGTGGGAAGATTCTTTAAGTTTTTATTGGGATATTTATGCCCAACATATCAATTCTAATGGCACTTTGGCTTGGGCAAGTGGTGGAGTTAGTATTTGTTCTGCACCTAATACTCAATCTAATCCAAGGATAGATGTTGACGGATTAGGCGGTGCTGTAATCACGTGGCAGGATAAACGTAATAACGTTGATTATGATATTTATGCACAACGAATTAATAGTTTAGGAACTGTGCTTTGGACAGCAAACGGTGTAGCTATATGTAATTCTGTAAACACGCAAAGTAATCCTAGGATTGAGCCTGATGGAAGTAATGGTGCGCTAATTGGTTGGGTTGATAAACGCAATGGAATTGATAATGATATTTACGCTCAAAGAGTAAATTCTTCCGGAATTGTTCAATGGACAACGAATGGTATATCTGTGTGTAGCGCTCCAAATAATCAAAGTGCTATTGATATGAAATATATAGGAAATTCAGGTCTTGTTTTAAGTTGGAAAGACGACAGAATTAATGCAAATGAAATTTATGCGCAAATGGTTTTGTTATCTGGCTCTGCTCGATTTTCTGCAGATGGGATTAAACTCTCTAATGCATTAAAGTCGCTTAGCCCTAATGTTATAAGCGATGGTAACGGGGGAGCTATTATTGCTTGGCAAGACTCTACAATATTGGGCTGGGATATTACTTCTCAAAAATTAGACTATTTAGGAGTAATACAATGGGCAAATGGCGGAGTTAGTGTTACAAATGCAAACGACGATCAACTTTATGTTTCGCAGGTACATGACGGTAATGGAGGCGCAATCTTTGCCTGGGAAGATCGTCGAAATGGGTCAGACTTAGATATTTATGCTCACCATTTATATAATAATGGGAGTTCTATTGTTGGCATAAAAGAATTATCATTCAACCTAGTAGAAACGCAATGTTATCCTAATCCAATAAATCAGAATTCCATTATTAAAATTTCTAATAACCAAATTAACGAACCTTGGAGTATAAAAATCTATGATTCTTTTGGTCAATTGTTAGAAAATAAACAATTAAATGCTGGCGAACTTTATACCTTAAATGCCGAAAGCTATTTGTCAGGAATATATTTTTATTTCATACAACTAACATCATCTAAAAAATATTCTAAAGGAAGTTTTATTTCTGCTAACTAATTTAATATATTCACTTTTGAAAATGCCATATTTGTCGAAACATAAACACCTTCCGATAGTTATCGGGATAAACATTAATAATTAAACCATATGAAATAGCCATTTGCCGAAACACACAAACACCAATGAAGATACATGGCGTATACCATATGACAATTAAAAAAAATAAATATCTACAT